>DATMFC010000080.1:0-14994 GCA_035556335.1 Planctomicrobium sp.
CGGGAATTAAAAATTCCGATTGCCGCGAAAACTGCCCCCTCATCCGTCGGCGCCGAGAAACCAGAACTCAGTAAGAACTCATGGACTCCTTCTCGCCCCTTGGCTTTCGGGGATTTTTCTGCCGCCCCGTAATCTCTGAAATTCCTTTGCAGGAAAGCAGTTTCGTAGGGTGCATGAAGCACGAACATTCGTCAGAGAAATGGTGCATTCCGCAACTCCGCCTCAAAACAATGTGTGATCTCCATCAGGGGAAAACTTCGTGCGTAATGCACCGCGACTTCAGGAGTTGCTGCATACACCCTACAGAAAGCTGAAATTCCTTTTCAGGAAAGCAGAACGGCCACTTCCCGGAAGACTTACGGTTGTTCCCTGCTATAATTGCTGAAAGAGGCCGATGATAATGGTCTGTTAAACGCGCGACCCGATTCGTGGTCTCCAACATTGCCATGCAGGAAATACTGGTCCGTAAAGAGTACTTTTCCAGAGTGCTTGACGACCGCTGAACCAGAGTAAACGACCATGTCTGAACTGACGTTACCGATTGTCGACGGAAATCCCGGGACTGAAGAGGATCCACTGGACCTGATTGAGGAGATCGAGCAACTCAAGAAGGAACAGGATGCGGCAATTCTGGCTCACTTCTACGTGGATGGTGATATCCAGGATATCGCTGACTATACCGGGGATTCCCTGAAACTTGCCCGGGATGCCACACAGGTTTCCAACAACACCATCGTGTTTGTTGGGGTCCACTTCATGGCGGAGTCGGCCAAAATTCTCAGCCCGGAAAAACGGGTGCTGTTGCCGGATCTGCATGCCGGATGCTCGCTGGCAGACAGTTGTCCTCCTCAGAAACTGGCCGAATATCAGGTGGAGCTTCGAGCCAAAGGGCACGATTTCGTCACAGTCGCTTACATCAACACCACCGCGGCTGTCAAAAGTTTGTGTGATTGGATTGTGACCAGTGGAAACGCCCGCGAACTGATTGAACAGAAAGTTCCCAAAGACAAGGAAATCCTGTTTGTCCCGGATCAGCATCTCGGACGCTATCTGATGGAAGTGACCGGGCGTCCCATGATCCTCTGGCCGGGCTCCTGCATGGTTCATGAGGTGTTCAGTATTCAGGATCTGATTCGGGCGAAGAAACGGAATCCGCAGGCCATTGTTCTGGCCCATCCGGAATGTCCCCCCAATGTACTGGATCTGGCTGATGTGGTTGGCGGGACGGAACGGATGCGACGTTACGTTTCTTCACTCACAGAACCCCACATGTTCCTCGTGGCGACCGAAGCGAACATGATTCATCCGCTCAAACTGATTGCTCCACAGCACGAATATATCCCGGTCCCGGGGATTATGAGCGACTCGGGGGAAACCTGTGCCTGCAATCGGTGTCCACACATGGCGCGCAATACATTGCAGAAAGTGCGCGACTGTCTGAAAAATGGATCCCCCGAAATTCACTGGCAACCTTACTTCGCACAGGCTCAGGATGTCCTGCGCAGAAGCCTCCTTTCCTGAGAATCTGTACTGGATCTTCCCGGTTCCATTAGAAATTCGTCTGGGAGACTTGAGCAGAGAGAATTGTTTGTCATCATCGGGTGATGATGTGACGATCCTGTCCCTATGGAAGAACGAACGGCTGGTTTCCATCCCAGATGTCGTTTCAATCTCTGTTCCGTTAAGAATTTCCCCCAAAAATGATTGGCGCATCATTTTCGGGAGAATGTTTCGGTTGATTGAATCCGTCGGTTGGGATAACACCTCAACGGGCTCCAGAAAACGGGACAATCGTACCGATGTTGAAAACAGACGGCGATGACGTTTCCACGCCAGCTGGAACTCAACGTCCTGAACACCGACGCAACACCCCATCGAAGCCGAATTTATGCCGAACACGCTGACAATTACCGACAACCGGACGGGAAAGACATACGAAATCCCGGTTGTTGACGATACGGTCAAGGCGATCGATCTCCGACAGATCAAGGTTCGTGACGAAGACTTCGGCCTGATGGCCTATGATCCCGGGTACACGAACACCGCATCCTGCAAAAGCCGTATCACCTATATTGATGGTGATGCCGGAATTCTTGAATATCGCGGTTATCCGATCGAAGTTCTGGCAGAACATTGCAGCTATCTGGAAGTGGCTTACCTGCTGCTGAACGGTGATCTGCCGACCACGGAACAGCTCAGCGACTGGAACAAGTCCATCAGTACGCACACCGTTGTTCACGAAAATATCAAGCGCCAGATGGAATCGTTCCGGTACGATGCCCATCCGATGGGAATGCTGATCAGCACGGTCGCCGCCCTGTCGACATTCTATCCCGAAGCGAAAAAAGTGGGCTCGCCGGATAATCGACTGGCCCAGATCAAGCGGTTAATCGCTAAAGTTCCGACCATCGCCGCCTTCTCGTTCCGGCACAGTCAGGGACATCCATATGTTTATCCGAAGAATGAATTGTCATACACCGAGAACTTTCTGGCCATGATGTTCCAGATGTTCAACAACTCTTACAAACCGGAACCGGCACTGGTTCGGGCTCTGGAGGTGTTGTTCATTCTGCATGCCGACCACGAACAGAACTGCTCCACCAGCGTGATGCGAGCGATCGGATCCTCAGACGCCGACCCTTATTCCGCACTCGCCGGAGCGGCGGCCGCACTTTATGGACCACTCCACGGAGGGGCCAACGAGGCGGTTCTGAAGATGCTGGCCGAAATTGGCAGCGTCAAGCAGGTTCCAGATTATGTCGCCCGCTGCAAGGCGGGGGAAATGCGACTCATGGGCTTCGGCCATCGGGTCTACAAGAATTACGATCCCCGTGCACGGATTATCAAGAAGTGTGCGGAAGAGGTGTTCGAAATTACCGGTCGTAATCCGTTGCTGGATGTGGCTCTCGAACTGGAACGGATCGCGCTGGAAGACGAATACTTCGTCAAACGAAAACTGTATCCGAACGTCGACTTCTATTCCGGCCTGATTTATCAGGCGATGGGACTGCCGGTAAACATGTTCCCGGTGCTGTTCGCGATCCCTCGGGCTTCCGGCTGGCTGGCTCAGTGGAAGGAGTCGATGGAAGATTCCGAACAGCGCATCCAACGCCCGCGACAAATCTATCTTGGTGAACGGACCCGCGAGTTTATCCCCATCGAAAAACGGCGGCAGGTTCCCAGCGAATCATAACGGCAGTGGATCAGGACTTATCCATGGCGACTTGCCCCTGCTGAAAAAACGTTTTCTTCATCGAAAAGCGGGAGAACCAAACTGAAAAGAGTTTGGTTTTACCCTCTTTTCGACTCTCGAACGGGCGTTCTGCAGCCGCTATCATAGAGCGATTCTTTCACTGCGCTCTGGCTGTCTGTACGAAACGAGATTTGAACACATGGATTTGCAGCTTTCCCTCGGTTTTCAATCCAGTACTGACCCGGAAGCTCAAAAAGAAAACCGTACTGAACTATTACGGTACGTCAACCTGAAACTTGCGGCACATGGGTTGCCGATCGCGCCTCAAGTGGGAGGTGCTGAGCTTGTCCGTTTGGCAGGGGGACTGCTGGCCAACTTTCAGGAAAAAACGCGACTGCTCGAATCGCGTCAGCGCTGTCCGGTCGACACCCGGATCGAACAGTATCTGAATCACCATTTCTCCGATCTGAATCTGGAGGAACCAATCCGGCTTCCGGGACATTCCCTCATTCTCGACCGGCATGGAATCGCCCGGAAACTCTCCCTCCCCGCTGATGGTGATGTTTTTACATCGGAGTATGTTAATTCCTATCGCGTGCGCAACGGAGTGCTTCACAACCCGAGAGCGGATCGGCGGACCACCGTTGGAACATTCCATGTTGTCGAGGGAGGATTGCCATATCCCGGAGATAAGCGGGGAATGCCGAGACAGGCATTCGTGCGGATGCTGCGCAAGGCTGTTCAGCCCCCGGAATCATTGCTGACGCTCCCATTCACCTCAAAATCACCGGAATCGGGGAAGACCTGGGTTTCGCTGTTGCTCCGCCCGCTCGTCAGTCCAGAGGTTCCGGGCTGGAGTCCGGCGAAGAGAATGGAAGTTCGTTTCTTCGCTCCCGGATCACTTGTCAGTAACCTGGACTTTGTCGAATCGATCTTCGGCAATGCCGGCGACCCGTTCATTCCGGAAAACGATGCTGCTCTGGATGTCGAACACTGGACCGGTCATACCGGGTGTGTCATTCTCGCTCCGCATGTTCTGCAGATGACCAAGAAGGAACTGGGACTGCCGCACATCAGTCAGGCGACTCCTGCTCAGAAGCAGGATCGGATGTGCTATACCGAGGACTCCGAACTCTACAACGACGGCGATGCCTTCAAAGTGACCTGTCGTACAAAAGAGGGGGTGATTGTCACCCTGATCGCAGATAACTACTACGGCTACTGTAAGAAGGAAGTCAAAACCCAGATCAGTTATTCCGCAAACCTGATGGGAGGAGCGGAAGAGGAACATGCCGGCGGAGCACTCGTTTTCCCGAGCTTCAGTCTGGGAGAGAGCTTTCAGTTCAACAGCAAACGTTATAACGGGGCGACGTTTGAAGACGTCAAGCAGACGTACGGCCACCTGATGGATCTGAAGGACGAAGGCTACGGCGTCGACAAAGTTTTCCCTGATCTGCTCTACATTCCGGAGAACGCCCGTGCCGACCTCCGAGGTCAGAATATCTCCTGGACCAAAGAGGGACAGAAGCAGGAAATTCCGCTCCTTCCCGGTCAGGTTTACATGGGACCTTCAGGGTATCGGGTGCGGATGGAAAAGCATCCAAGTGCTCCTTCATGGAGATTGATTGGAACCGGCGCCGAAGGACTGTTCTGTCATAAGCCCTGTACCGTCTCCGGCGGGGGGAAAAGTGAAATCAGCAAGTCATTGACCGACTACATGGAGTACGGATCGATCTTCGTCTCCGATTTCGATGAAGACATGCGGCTGGTTCGTGAGATTTTTGCGCGTGACTATTCTGATCGCTGGGTATCCGCCACGCCACCGGCCGAACGCAACACCGGCGAACCGAGCCGACGTCTCCTCAGTTCGAAACGGTCGCTGGGAAGCGTCATCAAACTGCTGACTCCATCCGATGAGTACAACGAAGAATACAATCGTTGGCTGGCGACCATTCCCAGTCATGTTTATGCGATGGTGTTCGCCATCAAACGGTTTCAACAACCGAATTGGGGAGAGGACTGGGAATCGCATTTCTCCGTCGATTTCGTCAACGGCAGCCCCGGGCATGAACTGAAACTGGATGACCGTAAACTCGTTGGAACCTACTTGCGGGTCGGCTTCGGCAACGAAAAACAGTGGCGACTGTTCAAAGTTCGACAGGATTTTGCCGCCGCATTCAAAGTTCAGACCGAAGATGACATCACTGCGTCGACCGTTGTTCCGATTTCCGCGGTACAAGGGTTATCTGAAGAAATGCAGGCATCCGACGCCACATCGGTGAAGTTCTCGGAAAACTGCGAGTACCGTCTGTTTCAACGTCCGGATGACGCCATTCATCGTGGATTTGACAAACAGGCCGAAGCCGACCTGGCCCGGGAAGGTGCCAACTTCATCTCCAACTTCGAACCGCTGGAGAAGAAGCAGGTCGAAGAGATGCTGGCGAAAGTGGTCGACTTCGACGCCTTCACTCCCCCGATGAAACAGTTGATTCAGTCAATGGATCAGGAAGAAAGCGGGTACATCGTCTGCTCTGATAACCCGCGCCGCGTGGGGGGAGTTCCAAGCAAGAACCCCCGTTATCTCCAGGATCGGCCCGATCTGGTTCGTTCCATCGACCGCTATGTCGCCGAAATGGGGACCCGGTTATTCCGCCGCATTCCTCGCGATCACTGGGCTCCGCTGCCGGTGACCTCCATTCTCTCCGGCCGCAGAAATAATCCGCCAGAGAAGGCAAAAGGCATCCGCAGTCTGGCCGTTTATAACCCGATCCATTACCAGGAGTTGCCGGAACTCTTCATGGATTACATCTGCTCGCTGACCGGGAAAAGCCCGTCAACGACTGCCGCCGGAAGTGAAGGAGCGTTAACCAAAGGACCGTTCAACGCCTTGCGTCCCACCGCCGATCTGAACACGGCACTGGTCAGCATGATCCTCACCGGGATTCCCGGTTTCTCAACAGCAGCCGGATATGTCGGGAGCGATAGCCGGTTCGATCATGACATCAGCCTACTTGTACCGGAAGTCTGGTGCCGGTTATCGGCGGAAGAACGGAGTCCTGAGTTCCTGATCAAGAACAGACTGCTTGAACCCGTTTCAGACATCCCCCAACCGGACGGGTCCGTCGTGCCGGCCAGACGATTGGGATATCGCATCACCAAACGATTCATCCGCCGTTATTTCGGCCGGGTCTTCGATAATCCGGCAACCGTTTTTGACGACCGTATTCTCCGCCCGGAAACGCAGGATCCGGAAGCGTTTGCTGATGGCGTTCAATATATCATGGAAGCCTACCAACGCGTCGCTTCGAGATACTTCGACGATGGAGCGATCGAAGAAGCCTGCCCGCCGTTGAAAGCCCTGTTACACATCATGGCCCATGGTCAATTCGAAGGAAAAGATGAACGGGACCCGGCGATTCGGGCTCTGTTCACCCGCGAATCATTCTTCGCCAGCGACTGGTACCAGGAACGGTTGAAGACGAAACAGAAGCGGGACATCGCTTTATGGAATCGACACCTGAAAGCGGTGACCGAATACCTCGATACACAATCCGGGTTGTCGGCGGAGTTCCTTAGAAAGATGGAATCCCGTCGCGATTTCGCCCAGACCATGTTGAAACAGGTGACCAGTCCCGAATATCTGACAACATTAGTCGGTTCACTCGGCGCCGACCCGCTGGGATGCTCACCGTAGAGCAGTCTTGAATGAACATCCCGGGTAGCCCGACCAATTTGGTCGGGTCGCGCAGCGACAAGAGGCTCGACCCTCAGCGTTCAATTTCAGGGAAAGATCTCATTCCTCGGTTTGGTGATCAATCGACAATTGACCGCCTGAAGAGAATGGATGCGTCAGGATAAAGGCTTCTTGTGCCTGCGGCACCCGGCCAAATTGGCCGGGCCACCCTCCGGTCTGAACTACTGAGTGAATCATCACAAATGCAAAGCGTACTGCACGATGATTCCGGCGACGACCACGCTCACCATGGCCATGAGTTTGATGAGGATGTTCAGGCTGGGGCCGGAGGTGTCTTTGAATGGATCGCCGACAGTATCTCCCACAACGGCAGCCTTGTGGGCATTTGTTCCCTTGCCTCCGTGGGCACCGGATTCGATGTACTTCTTTGCATTGTCCCAGGCCCCCCCCGCGTTGGCCATCATGATTGCGACCGCAAATCCGGACGTCAGGCCACCGGCCAGCATTCCCATCACTCCACTGACGCCAAGCAACAGTCCGACTGCCGGAGGGACGACCAGAGCCAGCAACGCCGGGATCACCATTTCCCGCTGGGCCGCTGCCGTGCTGATATCAACGCAGGCTGCGTAGTCCGGTTTGCCGGTCCCTTCCATGATCCCCGCAATTTCCCGGAACTGCCGCCGAACCTCTGCGACCATCATCGTCGCGGCCCGTCCGACCGCTTTCATCGTCAGTGAACAAAACACGAACACCAGCATCACCCCGAGAAAGGAACCGACGAGCACCTTGGGATTCATGATGTTGACTTCGTAATACCGTACAAAATTGGGGATCGAAGCGTGTCGGGCACTCACGAGAACGGCGCTCCGCTCCAGTTCCGGTAAATCCAGGGTGATCGTTTCACCGACTTTCGCATTCCGACCGACAGCATCCCGAATTCGCTCTGCGTGTGAAGCGGAGATGGGAGGATAAACGAGATAGGCGGTGTTGTGGTTCTCACCTGCATGTCGTACGGCCAGGACCCCGGAGCGGACTACCAGAGCCTGCGCCTGTGCCTCGTCCAGAGTTTCGACAACTGCGATCGGTTTGACCCAATCATTGAATCCACCGCGGACCGATTCCAGATAGGCCGCCAGCAATGCCAGCGCCGTCAGTGCCGCCGATCCGATGGAGAACCCTTTTCCTGTCGCCGCAGTTGTATTCCCCAGACTGTCGAGGGCATCAGTCCGCTCACGCACCGAAGGATGCAGCTTGCTCATCTCGGCGTTTCCGCCAGCATTATCGGCAATCGGTCCGTACGCATCCGTTGTCAGCGTAATTCCCAATGTACTGAGCATCCCCACAGCAGCAATGGCCACTCCGTATAAGCCCAGCGCGAATGTCGCCGGGTCGGCATACTGAAATCCTGTGCAGGCACCGAACGCCACCAGAATCGTGACGCTGATCACCACGATCGGCACCCAGACGCTGTAAAGCCCTTCCGCGATCCCTGCAATGATGACCGTCGCCGGGCCGGTGACCGCCTGATCGGCAATGCGTTTGGTGGGAGCATAGACATCGCTGGTTGAATATTCCGTCCACCAGCCGATCAGCACACCGGCCAGCAATCCAGACAGAATCGCAAAGTACACGCCGAACAACTGCATTCCAGACCGCAGTCCCTCGGCCGCAAGCGTTTCGGCAATCCCCTGTGACGGCTGCACCAGCATGAACCAGACCAGACCCGCCGAGACAAACGCCACTCCCAGTCCACTGGCATTCACACCGCTCCCCAGTGCCCGCAGCAACGATTTCTGGTCGGCCTGTTCTTTGGTGTGAATGAGAAAAATGCCCATGATCGACAGGATATTCCCGAAGCCTCCGAGCACCATCGGCAGCAGCAGGAGCATCAGCTGCATTCCCAGATGTCCGGGATAAGCGGCCACCCCGAGAGCGGCCGTTGCCAGAATCGAGCTATAGTAAGACTCATACAGGTCTGCCCCCATTCCGGCGACATCTCCGACGTTATCTCCCACGTTGTCCGCAATCGTGGCCGGGTTGCGAGGATCGTCTTCAGGAATCCCTGCTTCCACCTTGCCGACAAGATCGGCTCCCACGTCGGCTGCTTTCGTGAAAATCCCTCCGCCGACTCGGGCGCACAGTGACTGAATACTCACTCCCATCCCGAAGCAGAGCATCGTCATCGTGAGTTGTTCGACACTGAGCGTCCATTCCGGACCAAACAAGGGGAACACCCAGTACAGCACGGCAAACCAGACGGTGATGTCCAGCAACGCCAGACCAACGACCGTCAGTCCCATCACCGCGCCGCTGCGGAAGGCGACCTGCAATCCGGCGTTCAGGCTTTTCTTGCAGGCTTCGGCAGTCCGGGAACTGGCATAGGTGGCCGTTTTCATCCCGAACCAACCGGCCAGCGCAGACAAGAACCCGGCCGTCAAAAACGCAAACGGAACCACTCTCGACTGGGCTTCCAGCCCAAATGCCATCAGCGCCAGCAACAAACTTACGACGATAAGAATGCTCGCAACGAGACGGTATTGCCGCCACAAGTAGGCGTTCGCCCCCTGTCTCACATAGCCCGCAATCTTGACCATCAGCGGATCCCCCTCATCCTGGGCGACCATCCACCAGAAGAACCGGAACGCAAAGATTAACGCGGTGACGGCTCCTGCCAGAGCAAGCAACCAGCTCAAGATTACTCCCGGGACAGGAGTTTGATTCGAGTCCGCGGCCATCAGAGGAGACCCGGTTGTCAGCAGGACAATCCCAAAGATCAGACAGACCCCGACCTGACGAGTTACACCACGTAAGGGCCATCTGTCTTGTCGGAACATGTGAATCGGTTTCCTTCCGGTCAGGGAGATCACAAACTTTGGATGATTGTGTGACGAATATCTGCTCGCCTCGGGCGAATAAATCAGCCGTCACAGATGGGGGGCTGATCTTAGTCCCGTCGATTTTTCGCTGTCAATCGACGCGAGGGGGGAATACAGGGCTTTCGCTTTATTGGAAATCACCAGAGAAAAGGAAGGTTCTTGCCGAGCCGCAAACGGGTACACTCGCCTATGAGCCTGTCCCGGAAATCAGCAACACAACTGAAATCCTTCTCCCGTCAGGGGAGCTGTGTTTTTCCTTCTCCCCTGAGGGGACAAGCGTTGCCAGTAAAAACACGTCACGTTCGGTCCGCCCCTCACCCCAGCCCTCTCCCTTCGGGGGAGAGGGAGAATAAATTGTCGGCGGCTGTTCCCCCTCTTTCTGCGATTTCTGATTTCTCCTATTTTTCAGTTGGAAACTTGATTTAACATGCAGGAAGCAGCGATAAAAGGGATCAGATCCTCCCACCCATACACGATTGCTCTGAAGGATTGCTCTGAGGTGACCTCTATTCGTCTGCTGGAGTGCTCATGCTGAATTTCCTGAAACGTCTCTTTCAACAGGACACAGTTGATCAGGTGAGTGTCACATCGCGTGAAGACTCCAGCGAGCAGCAATTCTCCCAGGCGGTGGCGGGAGTTCGCGATTATGCAATTTTTCTGCTTGACCCTGTCGGAAACATCCTCACCTGGAATGCAGGGGCCGAGCGAATCACGGGGTATCAATCGGGGGAGATTATCGGACAGAACTTTGCGAAGTTTTATCCGGAAGAGTCCCAGGCTTCCGGTTGGCCGGCGCATGAATTGAACGTCGCTGCTGAAACTTCCCGGTTCGAAGATAACGGCTGGCGGATTCGCAAGGACGGGTCCCGATTCTGGGCGAATGTCGTCATCACGGCCATTCGGAATCAGGATGGAAAACTGACGGGCTTTCTGAAAATCACCCGGGATCTTACGGATCGTCGTCAGGAAGAGGAAAAGCTGCGGCGGAGTGAAGAACGATTCCGTCTGCTGGTGGAAGGGGTGAAGGACTATGCCATCTTCATGCTTGATGCCAACGGACGGGTTGCCACCTGGAATGCGGGAGCCGAGCGAATCAAAGGGTATCAGGCCTCTGAAATCATCGGCGAGCATTTCTCACGTTTTTATCCTGCGGAAGCGATCGAGCGTGATTGGCCCAATGAAGAACTGCGCCGGGCGACGGATGAAGGTCGTATCGAAGATGAAGGCTGGCGGATTCGTAAGGACGGGTCTCGCTTCTGGGCCAATGTCGTTATCACGGCGATTCGGGCCGAGGATGGCACATTGCTCGGCTTCGGCAAGGTCACTCGGGATCTCACGGAAAAGCGACAATCGGAAGAGAATGTCAGACAACTCCTTCAGGAAGAGTCTGCACGCAAAGCCGCGGAATCCAGCTTTCAAGAGGCGCAGCAGGCTCGTGAAGAAGAAAGCCGCCATCGTGCCCAGTTGCAGGTGACACTCAGCAGCATTGGAGATGGTGTCATCGTCACCGACACCACAGGTCGGGTGACATTTTTAAATCCTGTTGCAACGGAGTTGACCGGCTGGATTCCGGAAGAAGCCGTCGGCGTTCCGATTGAAACCCTCTTCAATATTGTGAACGAAGAAAGCCGCCAACCCGTCGAGAATCCGGTGACGAAGGTGCTTCGAGATGGCATCGTGGTTGGACTGGCGAATCACACCGTCCTCATTTCCAAGGACGGGAGAGAGATTCCAATCGATGATTCCGGTGCCCCTATTCGTGGAGAACAGGGCATCGTCGCGGGGGCCGTTCTGGTCTTTCGTGATGTTACGGAAGCGCGACAGGCGGTTGAGACACGCTTGTATCTGGCCGCAATCGTGGAATCATCGAACGACGCCATTATCGGGCATAATCTGGACGGAACGATTTTAAGCTGGAATAAAGGAGCAGAACTTCTTTACGGCTATTCTGCGGACGAAATCATCGGCCAGCCACTTTCCGTTCTGATTCCTGAAAACCATGCCGATGAACTTCCGCGGATCTTGCAGCAAATCCTGAATGGCGAACATATTGAACATTTCGAAACACAACGGGTGCGAAAAGATGGAAGCCGGGTGGAGGTCTCGTTAACGATCTCTCCGATTCGCAATGCCTCCGGGGGGATTTATGGTGCATCGAAAATTGCTCGCGACATTTCCGAACGAAAGCAGGAAGACCGCCGTAAAAATGAATTCCTCGCCGTATTAGCTCACGAACTACGAAATCCACTCGCGGCATTGTTCAGCGGACTGGAAATCCTGCGACTTCCTGAAAGTGACGCTGAAGAAACAAACCGCATCCTCGCCGTGATGACCCGTCAGATGCAGCACCTTGTCAGACTGGTCGACGATTTACTGGATATCAGTCGTATCACGCGTGGGACTCTCGAACTTCGTAAGGAAAACCTGGCGCTCTCACATATCATCAGGCTCGCATTGGAAACCTGCAGTTCCAACATCATCGAGCGAGATCAGGACTTGCAGGTCAACTTGCCTGATGAAGAGATTTATCTACTGGCAGACAAAACCAGATTGGCCCAGGCGATCTGTAATCTGGTGACGAATGCCTCGAAATACAGCAGCCGAGGAAGTCCTATCTGGTTGACCGCGGAACGTCAGGAGAATGAAGCTGTGATTCGCGTCAGGGATACCGGCATCGGCATTCCACCGCAGCTTCTCTCCACAACGTTTGAAATGTTCAGTCAGCTTGGCCAGTCCCCTGAAACGTCTCAAAACGGAATCGGCGTCGGCCTGGCGATTGTCAAACGACTGGTTGAAATGCATGGCGGCCTGGTTGAAGGACAGAGTGCAGGACCGGGGACTGGAAGTGAATTTCTCATCCGCCTGCCGATTCTCACGTCTGCCGCCATCGCATCAGAAAGCGAAATCAAACCGGATGTGGTCGAAAGTCAGAACACAGGATCACGAGTGCTTATTGTTGACGACAACGTTGACGCGGCCGTAATGCTGGCCATGGTTCTCAAACGCCTGGGACATCAGGTGCAAACCGCTCATGACGGTCGAACCGCCATTCAGGCCGTCGAGACATTTCAGCCGGAGGCGATCTTTCTCGACATCGGGATGCCGGATTTGAACGGATACGAAACCTGTCGTCTGATTCGAGAAACACCGCAGGGGCGCGATCTGTTCATTGCAGCCCTGACCGGCTGGGGACAGGCGGAAGACAGAAGCAAGTCCCAGGCCGCCGGATTCGACACTCATCTCGTCAAACCGGTCGCCCCGTCAGACGTCATCGAGTTGCTGCGACAACAGAAACATCGACGCGATTAATTAGGGAGCAGTCCCGAAATAATATCCCGGTTTGGTCATCCCTGTTCTCGCTCTCTATATAGGTAGATTCACACCAGCCCAAACCGCCCCCGCCAACCACCACGGAATGGATCATCCGGGATAAGGTGTGTCTCGATCTCACCCTGCTGATGATTCATCGGGGCAGGTTGCATGCGGTTTTCAACAGGAAACGGTGTGATGTCTCGCGAAAGAGCGGCAGATCTCTTCAAGACCAATCGGCAATCTTCGCCATCCTCAGTCAGGGATCCGGGGAATCCTCAAGGTCACGATGCGTCGAGCACGATCTTTGTGCTAGAGTCGCGCTGATGTTGTGCGTCACAGGGGAAAGACCGCTTCCATTTCCCTGGTTGCCTGAACATCTCATCAGCATCGGTGTTTTCCATGAAACGGCGCTGCGCGGGCACTTGGTTGAGAGCAATAGACTTTTTTGATTGACAGTCAAAGCAGGGATTGAATCATCGTGAGTTTCCCCAGAGTGCTACTATGGTCGACCCGTCCTCTTGTCGCATCAACAGCGATTGCAGCGTCACTGACGGCATCCTTGTCAGGAGCAGTGATCGCCAATGCCGCTGATCAGATCATTCAGGCCGGGTCTCCCCGTTCAACGGCTGCGCTTGAAAACGAAACGGGAACAACAGAAGTCATTCCCGTCGCAGCTGCTGTGACGGAAACGCCGGTCCTGGCCCCCTCTGTTCCGGAATTCATTCCACTGATCAAAGGGAAAGAACTGGACGGCTGGGTCGTTCAGGAAGGCAAGCTTTCTGCCTGGACCCGGGAAGGAGATACCATTTCCTGTACCTCAGCAGCCGGGGGCTGGTTGCGGACGGAAGCCGAATACAGCGACTTCGAACTCAAACTGGAATACCGGCTGCAAGCTGGCGGCAACACCGGAATCGGATTGCGTGCTCCGGCAACCGGAAACCCGACTTTCACGGGAATTGAAATTCAACTTCTCGACGATGAGTCTCCCAAATACACCGGACTTCGAGACGATCAATACACCGGCAGTCTGTATTATCAGGTTCCCGCTTCAAAGCGAGCCGTATTGAAACCGGTGGGAGAATGGAACCAGTGTGAGGTTCGATGCCTGGGGGATCAACTGACCATCAAAATCAATGACGAAGTCGTCAATGAAGTGACGTTGAACCGTCGGAACAACGATGCTGTCGGAAGTGAACAGCCGAAACCACGCTACTCATTGGCTCAACGCCCTCCGGTGGGACATATCGCACTGCAAAGCCATTCGACACGTGTCGACTTCCGTAAGATTGAATTGAAAGATCTCACTGTCCACACCGATTCCGGGTTGCAATATGTCGACCTGAAAAATGGGGACGGAGATGAAGTCAAAAATCCCCGTACGGTGACGGTTCATTACGTCGGCCAACTTCTCGACGGAAAGCGGTTCACCGACACTCGGGATGCCGGAACACCGATCACGGTCGCTCTGGCCAGCGTGATTCCCGGCTGGCAGGAGGGAATCCAAGGAATGAAAGTCGGCGGCCGCCGTCGCCTGATCGTTCCGTCGACTCTCGCCTACGGAACCGCTGGCATCGCCGACGTGATTCCCGCCGATTCCACACTCGTCTTCGAAATCGAACTGTGCGGATTCGAAAAAGGGGAATGATTCGGAATGCAGGGCGCGCCCAATAGCACCGTGAACGTCGAACCCGAGTGCCATTTGCGGACAAAGCGACCAGCGGCACCCGGCATTCACCTAGAATGTCAATGCTATGACAGTTCCGGCTGTAAAAATCCAGCTTCCCGCTCCACACAGTTCACCAGAAACGTAGGGAATGCTGAGGCTAGCCCCCCAGAGCAGATTGGTCTTTTCCAAGACGCTCTATTGGGGGTCTACAAAAAAACATTAAAGTTTGAAATCGCAATTGACATCTCAAACG
>DATMFC010000081.1:0-7957 GCA_035556335.1 Planctomicrobium sp.
ACAACCTGATTCACACTCTCTCCTCTTTTTGAGAGAAGAAAACCAAACGTTCAGTGGCCAAGCTGGAGCTTGGCGTCGAGTGTGTTCCCAAGCCAGAGCTTGGGAACAAGGGAAATCCACTTCACTTGGCGAATGTGTTACAAATCTCTGTGATTCGGTGTCCCTCTGTGTTTCAATTCTCCTCGCTTCAGATTTCAGACCACTACGATTTCTTCTCTTCGTCGTCATCAAAGAATTCAAAGTCGAAATCGTCGTCGAGTCCCCCGCCTGCGAGTAACTCGGTTTCGCTGCCGTTATCAACTTCTTCGTCATCGTCGGTGAAGGAGGGGAGGAGTTCGTCATCCGCGAGATCGAATTCTTCTGACTCATTCTCCATTGTGAATTCGACGGTAGAGAGTTCAGTCGAGGAATCGGCAGGGAATTCGTCGTCTGCGACTCCCAGATCCCCAGAGAATTCCTGAGTCCCCTCGTCGGAGTATTCATCGAAGGTGGCGATTTCGGTGGAGGATGCGAACTCGTCTCCGAAAACCTCTTCTTCCCGTCGGTCTGCCAGAAGATCATCGGTGCTGGCATTGAAGTCGTCCAGAAACGACTCATTTAATGCCCCGGCCCCGGCCCCGGCAGTGGCTCCTCCAGCGACTGCCAACGCAGGGGTCGGCTTGTCTTTGGGAAGAACGACCAGTGAACTGCGATACCAGATCAGCAGGTAAAGAGGGAACAGCATCATGGCCAGACCGATCAGCATGACCAGAATGGCGATCGCTTTCATCGCCATCGGCATCTGCCCCAAATGAGAGATGGCGGCCAGCAGCAACAGGACGAAAAGAATCCCGCCCGGCACGGCAGCAGCCAGAGACACACCTGCAAGTCCCAATTTTCCCACGGCCTGATCCCTTAACAGTCATCAAGAAGCGAACGAGAACGATCACAAATAAGGAGAGAATCGCCTCATGCAATGTAACGTCGATGGAAGTGACGATGCAAAGCATTTCCACTGACGGAGGCCATTCCTGTACAGGATCGCTCGGCAAGACGGAATAGCTGGAACAATTCTAACGATCACGCCGCAGAAAACTCACACCCACGGCAGAGACGGCAGTTCAACCACTTTAACCGACACAATTGCGGCGGTCGGATCGAAAAAGGATTGCTCTGAATATTCTCGGGTGTGCGTCAGAAAAATGGGTGGCAGGGAGAAATGAGAAATTCAAAACCTGGAAATCCACCATGAATGACGTTGAAAACACCCGATTTTGAATTTTTGATTTCGAATTTGTTTGGAATTTTGTGCTTCGAATTTTGAATTTTTCAACATTCCCCTACTTTCGAGACGCGCACCCGATATTCTCCCCGCGCCTCCCTCTGATTCGCGGTCGCGGCCAACGGGAGATACAATTGACGGCATGTCCAGCAGCACGTCGGAACCTCAAAAACTGTTCGACCGCATCGCCATCATGGGAGTGGGCCTGATTGGCGGGTCCATCGCATTGGCGGCCAAGTCTTGGAATGTGGCCGACCATGTGATCGGTTACGGGCGAAACCGGAGTCGCCTGCAAGCGGCGCTGGAACGGGGCATCATTGAGGAAGTCGCATCCACTCCCGAAGAACTTGCCAAGGCCGACTTGATCGTCGTCTGTACCCCGGTTGATCGCATTGCAGAAGACGCGATCCTGGCACTCCGGGCGACTTCCGGTTCGTCCATTCTCATCACGGATGCCGGAAGTGTGAAGACTCGCATTCTCGAGGAGATCGCCCACCAAGTTTCTGACGATCGTTTTGTTGGAGCCCATCCGTTAGCAGGATCACATCATAGCGGCTTTGAACATGCCGCCCCCAATTTGTTTCAGTCCCGCCTGTGCCTGGTGACCCCCCGTTCCGATCAGGAATCAGGGCAGGAATCAGAAAACAAAACGAAGCAGGTGTGTCGCTTCTGGGAACAGATCGGAATGCGGGTGAAACTGATGTCCGCCGAGGAGCATGACCGAATCCTGGCGTTGACCAGCCATTTGCCTCATCTGGCCGCTTCGGTCGTCGCAGGGATTGTTGATCCCGCATTTCTGGAATATGCCGCAACAGGATACCGTGACACCACGCGGGTCGCGGCTGGAGACCCCGAACTCTGGTCCGCCATTCTGACGATGAATTCCCCGGAGATCATCAACGGGATCGACCAGATGATTTCCTCTTTGCAGCAATACCGGGAACACCTGCAGGAGAATCAGAAGTCGGCAGTGGTTTCCCTGCTCGAACAAGGGAAGCTCAACCGGCAATGCTACCGCGAAGAGACACCCCGTCTTGATGACGGGACGTGATAGAGAAGAGGGCTTAGAATTCAGAAGGCCGGATTCCGTAATTTTCGATAGTGGAATTTATTTTTCCCCATCTCGCTGGTTTTCAATGATTTCTCGTGAAATAATGCAGCCCCGCCGTTTCTGAATCTCCGACTGTCCGTCTATGAGGAGCCTGCGATGATGCGCCCCGGATTATTCGTGCTGCTGGCCTGTTTGCTGACTGTGTCTTTCCCTGCCTCCGGACAGGCCGAGTTTCGTGCAGGTGCCGTCGTGGTGGATGTCACCCCGGATCAACTTCCGGTGCTGGTGAATGGAAGCATGACGAGTCGTAGTGTTTCGGTCGTGAAAACCCGGCTCAATGCACGAGCGATTGCTCTCTCTGATGGGAAAGAAGAGATTGTGATTGTCGTCGTCGACAGTTGTATGCTGCCGAGAGATCTGATCGATGACGTCAAGAAACTGGCCTCCGACGCGACTGGAATCCGGCCGGATCGAATCCTGATTTCTGCAACCCATGCCCATTCCGCTGCATCGGCAATGGGCTGTCTGGGAACGGACGCCGATCCGAATTATGTCCCGTTTCTCAGAGCCAAGCTGGTGGAAGCCGTGCAAGCGGCCAGGAAGAATCTGGAACCGGCACGCATTGGATTTGGGGTGATCAACGCGGCTGACTTCACCGCATTGCGTCGCTGGATTCGTCGTCCGGATCGAATTGTGAATGACCCGTTCGGAAATCCCACGGTCCGCGCCAACATGCACGCGGGTCGGAACTGGGACGATGTTGTCGGAGAATCGGGGCCGGAAGATCCAGATCTGTCCTTGATCTCAATTCAGTCGAAACAGGGACGTCCGCTGGCAGTACTCGCGAATTTCTCCATGCACTACTTCGGTGACAAGGATATCAGTGCGGATTACTTCGGCCTGTTCTCAGAGGGATTGAAAGAGCGTCTGGCTTCGAAAACATCGGAAGGAACGGCTCCATTCGTGGGGATCATGTCACATGGATGCAGTGGAGATATCTGGCGATTTGATTACACAAAACCAGATGCTCCTCAAAACAAACATACGCTTGAAACCTTCACCAATGGCATGCTCGATCTGGCTGCGAAAGCCTACGAAACCATCGAGTATCAGTCCGACGTCGATCTGGCCATGGCCGAAGCGCGATTGCCGTTGAATTACCGTGTTCCTGATAAGCAGCGTCTGGAATGGGCGAAACGTGTTGTCGCGGAAACCGGGGATCGTCTTCCCAAGAACACGGAAGAGATCTACGCCCGGGAACAGGTCATGCTGGATGAATTGAAATCGACGGAAGTGGTGGTTCAGGCGATTCGGATCGGCGAGATCGGCATTGCGACAACTCCTAACGAAACGTATGCGTTGACCGGTCTGAAGATCAAACATCAAAGTCCAATCAAAAACATGATGGTCATCGAACTGGCCAATGGGGGAGACGGGTATATTCCTCCCCCGGAGCAACACCTGCTCGGCGGATATAACACCTGGCCCGCCCGATCCGCCGGACTGGAACCGCAAGCGGAACCAAAGATTGCTGCCGCAGCACTGAACCTGCTGGAAACTGTCGCGTCAAAACCACGCAAGGACTACGTTGAAACAATCAGCCCTGCCGGTGAGGTGATTCGAAGCCTGAAGCCGGAAGTCTGGTTTCGTCTGGATGAATTTGCTGGCCCGCGCGCCAAAGATTCTTCTGGAAATCACCGGGACGGAATCTACGAACCGCGAGTCTCCTATTTCCTTGAAGGACCCGCGATTGCGGTTCCAGGAGAAACGAATCGGACCGTTCATTTTTCCGGAGAACGTCTTCGTGCCCGACTGCCGGAACTGGGAACTCAATACTCGGTGGCCTTGTGGCTCTGGAATGGAATGCCGGGAGAAGGACGTGATGTGACCGGCTGGTTCTTCTCACGTGGCCGTGATCATGTATTGGATGCATTCGGTGATCACCTTGGACTGGGGGGGAAATCCGGGAATACAAACAAACTGATTTTCCAGCACGGCAACGGCAATGAACCCGTCGGCGGGAAAACGGAAATCGCTCGCTGGACCTGGAATCATGTTGTTCTCGTTCGGGACGGAGACCACATTCGCGTCTACCTGAACGGCAACACCACTCCCGAGATCGACACCACTGCTCCTGCGGATACTCCGAAGGAAGTCACCGAAGTCTTCTTTGGCGGTCGGTGTGACAATGCCTCGAACTGGGAAGGTCGGCTGGATGAAATCGCTGTCTTCAATCGAGCACTGACCGGAGACGAAATTTCGAAGTTTGCTCCGCGATAACCCGAATCATTCAGAGGAACCACGGAAAGGACGGAAGAGACGGAATTGATCAGGAGAACTGACATCACGTCAAAAACAGACAGTCTCTCCAGAAATCTGTCAGACTTTCTCGTAACTTACCTGAGCCAAAAATTTTTCCGTTATTTCCGTCTTTTCCGTGGTGAATCATCCGGGCTAAACGCCAGGAGAGATCTGGTTTGCGGCCTGTTGCTGTTGTTGGGAAGAGAGTGGCATTCCGAACGAATGAGCTTCTGCCGGTTTGGGCGTCTGCGTGGTGTCGGACGTGCTGTGACCTGCTGGTAACACCGGTGATGTCGGTCCAGTTGCTGGAACGGCGTCTGCAGGACGAGCGGTCGAAGGGTGCTGTTGACGAAGATGAGCCAGCCAGTTTTGAGCCGCCGGGAATTCCGGCTTCTTCACAACGGCCAGGGCGAATTGTCGCTCTGCTTCACTCCAGTTTCCGTTTTCCTGGAGGATCAGCCCCACATTGTAATGAGCCTCGGCATCTCCGATGGTCCGGATGAAGTGAGGTAACGCGGAATCAACGTCTCCCGTGTGAACGAGGGCGACGGCTAAAGCGTATCGGTACTCCGACTGATCCGGCTCCGCCAGCATGGCTTTCGTCAAATATTCACTGGCTTCTTTCCAGCGTTTTTGAGACGAGTAAAACTGCCCTAAGTTATATTGTGCGACTGCGGAATTGGGATCCAGTTTTAAAGCCCGGCGAAATCCCTGTTCCGCCTGTTCCATGTCTCCGCTGATCTGGTCGAGACGGGCCAGTCCCAGAATGGCTTCAATGTTTTTCGGTTGCAGTTCGACCACCGCAGAGTAATTTTTTCGGGCTTCCACATACTGCCCGTTTTCTTCCATTAACTGACCATATGTCAGTTTCAGTCGTGCAGGATTTTTGGGAGCGCCTGGGGCTTCCTCTTCGGCACGTTCAAAACTGGCCTGTTGAACCTTTGGTTTGGTGAGTGATTTCCAGGTGAGACTGGGAGTGCTGTTGGGCGCAACGGTGATACAACCGGAAGACATCAATCCGAGAACCGATCCCAAGGCCAGTCGGCGGTATGTCGGGAGCAGATTGATCACAACAAAACTCCTGAATCCGTTCAGAATAGGGAACTCTGTGTCCCTGATTCGATTGAACAGTGCAAATTGAACAGTGCAAACTGGACTTTATGCTGCCGTGCGGTCGTTTCCGAAGCATTCCCGAAACGCTTCAATCACGATCTGCTCACTTAAATGCGGCATCTCTCCCTTGAATCGGCAGATGGCTTCAATCACGTCCAGCAAATCCCCGGGATCGCTGGCTTTCGGGGAATGTTCTGCGTTGTATTGCGTCGTCAGGAGTCGTGTCACGATCCAGTCGTCATATCGAATATGACGTGATTCGCAGCATCGACGAAAGATTTCCCGGTATTGTTCTCCGGTGGGGACTTCTAGTTCAAGTTTATGTCGAATCCGTCTTAAAAATGCAGAATCAGCCCAATCGCGACTGGCCCTGTTCGTAGTGAAGATCGTCAGGAGTTCATACGGAATCAAGATGGACTTGCCGGAACGCATTGTCAGCCGGTCTTTCGATTCTTCCAGCGGCAGAATCCACCGGTTCAATAACTCCGACGACGGCAGACGTTGCCGTCCGATGTCATCCAGTACCAGGACTCCGCCGTTCGCTTTGAGTTGCATCGGAGCCACCTCCGCGCCGCCAGTGGATGTTCCTTTCAGTTGAAACAACTCAAGGTTCAATTCCCCTGTGCAGGAAAGAACCGGACGACGAACCTCACGCCACCGCAGATCCCGAGCGTCGTTGTGATCCTCTGCCTGATTTTCGACCGGGTGATGACACGTCGGGTCAAACAGACTGAGAATCTGGTTCTCAATACTGATGGCATACGGAACATAGATCGTTCCGCCGCACTCGCGAACCAGTTGGCCCAGTCGTTTCGCGATCAGTGTTTTTCCACTCCCGGACGGCCCTGACAAAAGGATCGCCTGCCCGGAACAGACCGCAGGCCCCAACCGGTTGAGCAGATCGCTCGACAGCACCTCGGAGGTAAACGTGTCTGCCAGTTGCTGCGGAGTCAGACGTAATCGCGAGACCGATTGCGCCTGACACTGTCGGGTATACTGATCCAGTGAGACAGGTGCCGGGCCAACGTAACGATTTCTGGAAAACACATCGCGGGCTTCAACACGTCCCTGTTCGGTCAATTGATACCGGATATTGGAAATGGAATCTCCATGACCGGATTCCATTCCAATGCTCCCTCCGATGAGCAGTTGTTGCAGTCCTTCCGCGGCGAGATGAACAGGAAGCCTGAGTTGCCGACTCAACGTCTCACAGGTTTCGCTGCCGGAAAGGTAAAGAATCTTCAACGTCAGATCGGCCAGCATTTTCAGACTGACACCCGTCTCCGCCAACGTCATGGGAACAGTGGGAACCGGAATTTCGATGGGAAGAAAGTTCTCGACCAGTCGGGAGGAACTCAGAGTGGATCCCTCGTGAACAGATTCTCCGTTCAATTCTCCGACCATCTCGGCGACAATTTGGGTCAGATCTTCCGTAGAGTGGCCTTCGGACAACGATCCACTGATCTGCCGCACCTGTTCCACAATCCGAGCGTACACGTCCTCCGGGAGTTCGACTGCTCCTCCATCGACAGGAGCGATCCCCTCTGGATCCCTTTGGGAATCGTGTGGATCAAGAGGAAGAAAACCAGATGACATGAACTGAACGTCCTTATCGTTGCGAAATCAGGGAGCAGGATAGCTTTTACAGAAACGCCTCAAATTCAAAATTCGAAGCACGAAATTCAAAACAAATTCGAAATCAAAAATTCGAAACCGAGTGATTTCCCAACTGCTTTCGCGGTGACTTTCAGCGTTTTGAATTTCGACTCCTCGTTTCCAAACTCCAGTTTGGGAACGTACTCGACTCGAAGCTCTGCTTCGCGTTTCTGATCACTCCAGTCGCGTAGGTCAGGCATTGCCTGACACCAACGGTCACTTGGTGTCGCGAGCCTGAGAAGTGGCGTCATGCGGTGCATGACCTACTAGTCTGACTATTGATCATTGTCAGGTGAGATTTGCAGCAAATCACTGTGTTTTGCGGAATTATTGCGTGACACTATCTGATAGTCAGACTACTACGCGCTTTCAGCGTTTTGAATTTGTTTCGAATTTTCAATTTTGAATTTCGAATTTTCCCTCACATTGCACATCAACATTCATTGCTCACGAAACCTTAATTGGATTGCTGGCTGTCACTGCCGCCAGTGAGTTGGATTGGGACAATCGGCGCTGGCATATTCTCTCGGGCACTGCTGAAGATGTGTTGTACATCAGCTCCTGGTCGACCGCGC
>DATMFC010000082.1:0-5230 GCA_035556335.1 Planctomicrobium sp.
CGGATTCGGCTACAACGCTTATGTCACCGTGACCGAACCGGATCTCGCGTCCGATACGAAATTTGTGGACCTGCTAACGATGTTCGCAACGTCCGTCGGCTTTCATCAGACCATGCGACGTGCCTTACGGACCCGATTGAAGGGACGCAAACAGGGAATTGCCGGGGACCAGATCATCGAACACGAAGAGTTTCGGTTGCTCAAAAATCCGCGAGCAGTCGCGTAGCCTGAATCATTCAGAGGAACCACGGAAAAGACGGAAATTACGGAACAGAAATGAAAAAGCAGATCGTGCAGAAATCTCGGTGATTCACTGAAACGACGGGTGGTGTTCCAGAGTGTGCCGTGTCGCTTGATTCGTTCCGTGTTTTCCGTCTTTTCCGTGGTCCCTCTGCATCTTGTAACAGTTTAGCGGTCAGAAGTTGAGCTGATCCGGGTGGCCGCGATTGCTCGCAATCGGGGTGCCGCAGCCACACGAAGCCATTGCTCACACTTTGCGGACTCCTGATCGGCCTGAAGCACAGGTGAGGAATCGTTCTGATTGGAGAGAGGCTCTGGGGGAGAGACTTCACGTATGCCGCCTCTCACGGCTTCGCCGCCCCGATTGCAAGCAATCGCGGCCACCCCAGTGGCAACTTGCTTGATTCGTTCCGTGTTTTCCGTCCATTCCGTGGTTCCTCTACTTTTTCCAGACTGATCGATCCACGTTGATGGAAACGACTCTTTCCACCGGACTGGCGTTGATTCTTTTCCGTCACCATTGATTTCCGGTCGCCTCCATGCTGTGATTCCCTCTGGAAGCATTGCCGTGGAATGCGGTTCTGATGGAGCGTCATCAGGCCGCACACCGGAGCTTCAAATCTGAAATAACAGGTTGCGGAACATAGTTTGAGCAGGCCAACGAGCCTGCGAACCACGTTCGTGAACCTGTCAGAACAGAGTGGTTACACCACAAACTGGAATCATGAGGATCGGGAAATTGGCTTATCTGTATAGTTACCAGAGTCAGCAAGAGGAAATGCTTCAGGCGATTGGTGTTCCTTCCATCGAAACACTGCTTCAGCAGGTTCCGGAAGAACTCCGTTTGAAACGCGAGTTGAATCTTCCTCCCGCGTTGCCGGAGCTGCAACTCGAACAGCACGTCAAACGACTGGCCGGAAACAACCGGGCTGATCGTGTCTGCTTCCTCGGCGGCGGTGCCTATGACCACTTCGTTCCGGCCGTTGTTGATGAAGTGACCGGACGGGGTGAGTTCTACACTGCTTATACCCCCTACCAGCCGGAAGCAAGTCAGGGATCGTTGCAGGCGTTTTTCGAGTTCCAGACATTGATCTGTGAACTGACCGGAATGGATGTCTCCAACGCCAGTCTGTACGAAGGAGGAACCGCTGCCAGCGAAGCCGTGTTCATGTCAATGCGTATCAACGGACGCCATGACAAAGTCGCGATCTCTGGAGCCGTTCACCCGGAATACCGGCACATCATCGAAACCTATCTCCGAGATCATGGAACCGAAGTGGTGGTGCTGCCGGTGCGTGACGGAAAGACCGACCTTGAGGCTTCGGCCGGTCTGGTTGACGACAAAACCGCCTGTGTCGTCTATCAACATCCCAATTTCTTCGGGTGTCTGGAAGACGTGACCGAACTGAGCGAACTGGCCCATAAAAACGGGTCTCTCTCGGTGGTTTCCTTCGATCCGATCAGCCTGGGACTTCTGAAACGTCCGGCAGATTACGGGGCGGACATTGCGGTCGCGGAAGGGCAGTCACTGGGAATTCCGCTGCAATACGGCGGACCGTATCTGGGGATTCTTACCTGCCGTCAGGAATTTGTCCGCAAGATGCCCGGACGATTGATTACCCAGACAACCGACCGTGATGGACGAACCTGTTACGCACTGGGACTGCAAACCCGTGAACAGCATATTCGTCGTGATAAAGCCACCAGTAACATCTGCACGAATCAGGGATTACTGGCACTTCGGGCCACGGTTTATCTCTCGCTGCTCGGACCGCAGGGAATTCGTGAGGTGGCGGAACTGTCACTCCGAAAAGCCCATTACGCCGCACAGCAACTGACCAGCATTCCCGGTGTGGAACTGATGTTCTCTTCTCCGTTCTTCAAAGAGTTCACGCTCAAAGTGAACGGACGCTCTGTCAGCAGTGTGATCGAGCAGGCCGCGTCTGCCGGTTTTGATATCGGTCCGGAATTGTCCCGCTTCCCGCTCGTTCCTTCCGCAACACAGGAAGGAATTCTAGTGGCCGTGACCGAGACCCGATCGAAAGAAGAAATCGACGCCCTCGCCGCGGCGTTGCGATAAATGAGTGCAACGCCCCGTCTCTGCTGAATCCTGACCTCTGAATCCTGATCCCTCACATTCCCCATGCGTAACACGATTTCGACAAAACCATTGTTTGAACTTTCCTCCCCCGGACGCCGTGCGGCGCAATTTCCGGCGAGTGATGTCCCGGACGTTCCGCTCGATTCGCTGCTTCCGAGTGACGCGTTTTCGCAGTCTCCTCCTGACTTGCCGGAACTGGCAGAAGGGGACGTTGTGCGTCACTTCGTCAATCTGTCGACGAAGAACATGTGTGTCGACACCCATTTCTACCCGTTGGGAAGCTGTACGATGAAGTACAACCCCAAGCGGCATGAACGGCTCGCCAAACTTCACGGTATCGGTGATCTCCATCCGTACCAGCGGCCGGAGAATTCACAGGGAATGCTGGAGATTCTGCATGAAATGCAGGAAATGCTGGGAGAAATTGCAGGGTTACCGGCCGTTTCTCTGCAACCGGCCGCCGGTGCCCAAGGGGAGTTCGCCGCACTGCTCGTCGCCGCAGCATACTTCCGCGATAAAGGGGAAAAGCGAACCAAGGTGCTCTTCCCCTCCAGCGCGCACGGCACAAATCCGGCCAGCGCTGCGCTCGCCGGGTTTGATTGCGTTCAATTAAACGGCTCGAAGAACGGCTTCGTCGATCTCGATGAATTGCGTTCCAAAGTGGACGACTCCACGGCCGTTTTCATGATCACCAACCCCAACACACTGGGGCTCTTCGAAAAAGAAATCGCCCAGATCGCCGACATCGTCCATGCCGCCGGAGGACTGGTTTACATCGACGGGGCGAACATGAACGCCATTCTCGGAATCACCCGACCCGGTGATTTCGGCGGGGACATGATGCACTACAACGTTCACAAAACGTTTACCGGTCCTCACGGAGCAGGGGGGCCGGGTGCCGGTCCGATTGCAGTCAAATCATTCCTGGCCGACTACCTTCCCGGTCCGGTCGTGACCCGTGATGACGCCGGACAATTCCAGTTGTCGACCCCGAAAAAATCAGTCGGTCGGGTTCGGACGTTCTTCGGAAACGTCGGCATTCTGATGCGAGGATATTTTTACCTTCGCACACTGGGAGCACAGGGACTTCGCAAAGTCTCCGAG
Organism: Planctomicrobium sp.; assembly: GCA_035556335.1. Taxonomy (GTDB): domain Bacteria; phylum Planctomycetota; class Planctomycetia; order Planctomycetales; family Planctomycetaceae; genus Planctomicrobium. Next base: position 3,446 of record DATMFC010000082.1, read on the forward strand.
CACGCGCTGCTGAATGCCAACTATCTCAAAGCCAAGTTGAAGGATGTCCTGCCAACTCCGAACGGTGAATACTGCATGCATGAATTCGTGGCGTCGGCGAAGTCGCTGAAAGACCGCCAGGGAATCACCGCTTTGGATGTCTGCAAACGCCTGCTCGATTACGGGTTCCATGCCCCGACGGTGTACTTCCCGCTGGTTGTTCCGGAAGCGCTGATGATTGAGCCGACGGAAACGGAATCCAAAGAAACTCTGGATGCCTTTGTGGAAGCCGTTCGCCAGATCGTCACAGAATCCCCAGACATGCTTCACGAAGCTCCACACACCACACCGATTCGCCGCCCGGATGAAGTCACGGCCGCCAAAAAGCCCGTTCTCAAATGGTCTGCCTGCACAAAAGATTAGCCTGTAGGGTGCGTTTCAACGCACCGTTTTAACGGGAATGATGGTTTCCATCGCCATGATCAAGAACGACAGGGCCTAAAAGGAGACCCTGTTTGACGTTTGCGGTGCGTCGGGACGCACCCTATGTAACTCTCGATTTTCTCAGAACGGCATCGATCGACCAGCATTTACAATTGACATGACTTATATCTAATTTCTATGATATAAAGTTACAGAGCGTTTCGAAATGAATTCTACATTTCATCTCTTTTTGCATCTTCTTTGCCGGTCGCCGTAAGTCATTTTGTTCGTCGCTCTCTAATTGAAATGTGGTACTGCGGCGTGCCAATTCCCTTTTCTTATGGGAGCATTCTCATGATGCGCGCATTTTCTAATTGCACGGACTCAGCTACACCACCTCCGCCCCATTTCACGCAAATTAACTATTTCCACAGTATCTTAGCATTTCACCGCTCTGGTCGTCATCAATCCTCCCTTCGTTCTGCTTGCTCTTCTTCTCCCCTTTCTTCTCGCGGATTTACTTTGATTGAACTGCTGGTGGTCATCGCGATCATCGCCATTCTTGTCGCTCTCCTGCTGCCGGCGGTGCAACAGGCCCGGGAAGCTGCTCGACGCAGTCAGTGCAATAACAATCTAAAGCAAATCGGACTGGCGATTCATAATTACCACGATGTGTTCAATTGCTTTCCTCCGGCCAGCATCGGCGGGCTTCCCCACGATCCGGCCGCTTCGAACTACATGTTCAGTTGGTGGATTCTGACGCTCCCTTATGCTGATCAGGCGTCTCTCTTCAACAAACTGGAACTCCGTGTTAACTGTGGTTGGGGAGGCTCAATGGGAACCGTGAACAAGGAGTTGCTGGAGCATTGGTCGGCTCCGTACATGACTTGTCCGTCATCTCCACTGGCAAACGTTCTGGCGTCTGCAAATCCCCAGGGGAATTTCAAAGTGGCAACCTATACTGCAATCAATGGCAGCATTGTGCACCGAACGACAGATAAAACATCCACCCGTGGTCCTGTTTCCGGAGGAGGCTGTATGATTCATAATGGACGGATCGGCATGCGCGATGTCACAGATGGTTCCTCCAATACGGTGCTCATCGGTGAACAATCTGACTGGGGGGTTAATTCTGCAGGCACCCAAATCGATATTCGAGCGAGTTACAACTATGGAAGCCAGATGGGAGCTGAGTGGAGAGGCAGCGTGAACGGAGACGGGACAGTCGGGAGGCGAACATGGTCCCAGTCTTCAGTAGCTTATAAAATCAACGATAAGTCACCTGACACCTCTTGCGGAGCCAATAATCCTTGCAAGACAGCGGATGGTGCGCCGAATACGCCGATTCAGTCGATCCATGCCGGGGGAGCATTTCTCCTATTT
>DATMFC010000083.1:0-14396 GCA_035556335.1 Planctomicrobium sp.
AAGCCGAAGCCGGGAGCCATGCTCCAGCCTCCCTCAGCGACCACGAGGGGAATCTGCTCGTAGTGGTAATGCGTGACGACATGGTCACAGGCGCCGCTCTCACGCGAGTACCCCCGACTCGTCACCGCTGTCGGCAGCCCAAACAGGAAGTTAATGAAATCGCTGTCGTGAATGTGCAAATCCAGAATTGCACCGCCGCATGCCTCTCCGTTGGAGTAGAATGGTCCTCCTGGGAATTGTGCAACGCGGCGAAATGTCGCCGACAGAACCTTGCCATACGTCTTGCGATCAACCGCTTCTTTCAGCCAGTCCCATCCCGGCCAGAATCGCATGCACATGGCGCAGAAAGAGAGGCCCGTTGCCGATGCCGCCAGTCGGGCGAGTTCATCTGCTTCCGCAGTGGTTCTCGCAAGTGGCTTCTCAACAAGTACGTGTTTTCCCGCCTGAAGAGCGAGTTTCGCGACGGACAAATGAAATGGAGTGGGAAGACAGATGTCGACCAGATCGACGTTTGGATCATGAATTAAATCCAGGGCATCCGCATACTGCCGGACAGAAGAGAAATCAAAGCCACTTTGGGATTGGCCATCGATATTTCCCTGTACAGTCACCTGTCCAGTTCGACGGCCTTGATCACGATCTGCGACGGCGACAACCCGAGCATCACGACGTTTACTGAAAACATCGAGATGCGTTCCCCCCATGACTCCCAGTCCGACAATTCCAACGCCGATCATATGTTCTCTTTAAATGTACAAGACAATTGAAATTTAATACCGATATGTTCAGTTAAGAATCGCGATTCTTGAGTAGGATATCAATTATGAAACAGGAATGTTTAACAATTGATTGAGAGTGTTGGCCGTCCGCTTCAGCAATCCGTCGCGGTATGGCAACATTTCTGCAATAATCGTGCTGTCATAGCCAATGTCTTGAAGAGACTGAATTGTCTCCTGTAGCGGAACATCTCCATCTCCGAGTTCACAGAACTCATAACTGCCGGAGAACCCAAAGCTGTCCCGGAAGCCCTTGACATGCACCCTTTTAATACGGTGGCCGAGAATCTCGACCCAGTGTGGCGGATGTTGTTGATACCCGATCAGATTTCCGGCATCGAAGTAAACCCCAAGGTGATTGCTATGAAAACTGTCAATAAATTCCGCGAATTCGAGAGGAGAGTAAAACAATCCGTTCCAGACATTCTCCAGGCACAGTTCCACTCCAACCCGTTCTGCTGTCTTCAAAAGTTCACTGATGTTCTGCCGGGCCCGTTCCACGGCATGGTCGTAGCGAACCCGTTCTGCAGGTGAAATCGGACTGGTGACAACACCCGGGACGTAGAGAAATGCACTGCATCCCAACCATGCGGCCCGTTGCAGTGCCTGTTCATTACAAGCAAGTGAATGCTCACGTATCTGTTGATCATTACTGATAGGATTTGCTCCCCAACTCATGCCACTGGCGAGAGTTTCTACTCGTAAGTTGGTGGTATGGATCTGATGTCGAATATGACAACATTCCTGCTCTGTGAGATGAATATTAAGAATTCCCTGCTCGCCGATACAAAGTTCCAGCGCTTCGAACTGATGTGACAGAGCAAGTTTCAGCGCGGTTTCAACTGAACAGGTTCCTTCCAGACCGCCAGGCATCGACCAATAAGAGATTCCTGAATACATCGTCTTTACTTTCAATAAGGAACTGGGAAGCAATTGTTTCCCTGAGAGGGGTTAGGAGCTAGGAATTAGGAGTTAGGAACTGATATTCGTCTTTTCCTAAATCCTACCTCCTGATTCCTAGCTCCTCTCTCTTCCAAATTCCGGGAAACAAATCATTCCCAGTTCATCAGTAAATCTGGGGACATTATTGAATCGACTGCACAACCGGTATACGTCCGGTGCGCCAAACCAAAGAGACAATTGTTCCGACGATCAGATTGGCCACCAGCGAGATCAGTGTGATCCATTGAAAGCTGATCGGGTCCATGCCTGTGACCGGATCAACACCGAAGATCGGACCTGAGAACGCAGCCAGAATTGCTGCAATGGTTCCAACGATCGCCCCCGCCCAGACTCCCGCAGCATTCGCAAACGGTACAAACATTGCAAAAATAAATAGACAGAAAATCGTGGGAGACAGAAGGTTCGCCGTCTTGGATGTGATCGCTGTGATGTTACCTGGAATCCTATCCATTTGAGTACTTGCGAGTACCACGACAATACCGATCGCTAATGCCAATATTTTTGCATATAAAAGATGCTTCATTTCTGTTTTTGGACGTAATCCAAAACGATCAAGAAAATCTGTCATTACGACGGCGGTAATCGAATTGACCCCGGAGTCAAGACTCGACATTGCCGCAGCAAACATGCCGGAAACAACAATGCCTGAGATGCCAGGAGGAAGTTCATAAGCAATAAACCATGGGAATAAGTCATCTGCGTGTTCAGCCAGATTTAAGTGAGAGGGAAGACGATCTGTAAAAACCTGGAAGTAACGCATCAGTGCGAAACCGACAAGTCCCAGCGTCAGTCCGACGATTGTCGACGCGACTAATTGAACAGCGAGTGAACGTCTGGCGGCGCGGGCATCAACCGTTGACATAAATCGTTGAACAGAGGTTTGATCTCCCCCAGAGACACACACGAGAAACAACATCGTCGATAGAATCGTTCCGAACGCGCTGACACGGACGGAAAAATCCATTGTAAAGAACGGCTGAGTGTCCCAATGAGGCTCCCATGTTGTCGGGAACCAGCTCAATCCCCCCAATCGATAGGAGACGACACATAAAACTAACAGTGTTCCGCCATAAAGCAAAATTGTCTGAAACAGATCAGTGACGACAACCGCTTTTGCTCCTCCCATAGAAGTGTAAATCACCGTGATCATGCCTGTGACTATCACAATTGTGGTGATCCAGGAACTGTCCAGCCCCATCATCACCGCCATTGCTTTTCCTGTCAGATAGATCAGCAGCGCCATCCAGATAAGTCGCAATGTGACAAAGAGTATTGCCCCCAGCAATCGAACACTCAATCCTAAACGATCCTCCAGAAGTTGATAAGCACTTGTCACATGCTGACGCATATAGATTGGAAGAATGATAAATCCAACGATCAGATAGGTGAGTGGATAGGCAATAATTCGGGAAAGATAGACAGGTCCCTTTCCTAAAACTTCCCCCGGCATTGAAAGATAGGAGATCGTGCTGAGCAATGTCACAAAGAGTGAGACGCCAATCAGAAAGGGATTCATTCGCCGATTACCGACGAAGTATTCCTGTGCCGATTCCGATTTACGGCTCACATACCAGGCCAGCGCCAGAGTGGCGACGGCATAAAGAACGATGATTCCCCAATCCAGATAAGTCAGGCCGATCGGCGGCGCCATGGTGATCGGCACGTTCCCGGCCCCTTCTCCAAGAAGACCTGCCACACGGAATGTCGGGAACAGGCTCAAATCATTCTCCACGTGGATTGATATGGTAGACTTATTGAAATGCGAATCGTCTAATGAGAGTGATGGGCTAAGTGCTATTTCCCCAAGGACCGATTCGCAAAGTTCACAACGAGTGGAACGGCGGCTCTGACAACCTCAAAAGTATGTCCCCCCTGAAGCATGATCCATTCGTGCGGAATTTCCTGACTTGTCAACGAATGGTGAAAATTTTCGTTCATTGTTCGATCAAATGCCTGATCTGCCGAAATAATCAGGAGTCGCTTCCCTTTTAGCGCAGATGAACGATGCAATGGATTCAGTCTTTCCCAGGTTGCAGGATCGGTTCCAAATCGGCTTTTAGGAATGCTGTAGCTTTGACCTTCCGGAAATCCCTCCTTTGGGAAATCAAGTAGACCGATGATTGAACAAACCGTTCCAAACTGGTCGGGGTTCATCACCGAATATCTGACTGCTCCATATCCTCCCATTGACCACCCGCAAATTCCACGATGCTCTGATTTCGAACTCAGTTGATAATGAGTCGTGGCCAAGTCAATTGCGTCGGTGGTCGATGATTCGTAACGTTCCTTCTTGCGAACCGGAGAGTTGATATACCAGCCGTCATCTCCCTGAAGAAAGACGATGAAATTTTGCGTGTTAAGAAGTTCTTTACGTGCAACAGGATCGTCGACCAAAGATCGACAAGTCCGGCCCCGTCCATGCAACCAGAACAGGACAGGTTTGTCCGCGCCTGGCTTTCTATCCACCTCTGGAAAGATCACACATAGCGACATTGGTTTGTGCAGTACATCGCTATTAAATGTCAGGATTTCGATCCGAGGATGAATGGAATCGACTTTAATCGATTTCGAATCCGCAACGGTCGCTGCCGGTAGCAGGGATGATAAGAGTAACATCCCCAACCAGATCATGATTCTCTGGCGGTCGGGGATGGAATCGATGCCTGGGAAGAGTCGTGGCTGAGTCACTATTTCACCTCGTCCCAATCGAATTCCAGTCGAATGAGGTCCGGGTTTGTCGCGTCCTTGAAGCGACGATAGGTGATGACATTGAAGCGTGTTTTTCCGGCTGATTCCTGGAAATAGGGAACGGCATAGTAACCATCGATCACAGGTTGCGTTTGCTGGTCGGGATCAAGGACCACCATTCGTTCAATTGAAAGGCTTTCAAGGTTCAGCCGAAAGTTCGCTAACTCCATGCTTTTGTTACGATGATTTCTTCCAATGAGATAAACATGATCATCGCGGGAGTAGAGACGGGGGCGTCCAACATGTGATTCAATAAATGGATAATCTGACGTCAGATTACGTTCTTGCAGGACATTAAAATCCTTGTCTACCTGATGCAGTCGAATTTGGGAATCGTATCCCCGTGTTGCGACAAGGAATCCTTCTTTGAGAGGAATTAAAGAGCTTTCGTTAATTTTAATTCCGCCGAATTCCTGATTCAGATTCTTAATGAATCTCCAGGTGGTGCCATTATCTGACGTTGCGATCACCGATACGTTTCCAAAGACCCGCTTTCCTCTTTTGTCCAACAGATCTTCAACGGGAGGGAGTTCCGGAAAGTCCATTGCCAGAACGTATACGGTATCTCCCTGAGTTGCTCCTTCGAAGACATATCCATATTCAACACCATCAACGAGGCCCAGCTTTTTCATGGGGCTAAATGACTGGCCGTTGTCGTCGGTGAATGTCCATTCTAAACCTGTGCGCTGGTTCTTTTTTGGGTTTTTACCTGTGACGACATGTTGAACGTCAACGAAGTTTCCAAGGCGCCCATTTGGAAATCGAATCCATTCCCCCATCTGGTAGATACGCTTCGAATCCTGCCCGATGATTCCTCTCCATTCGACCTGATTGGAAGTCGTATTAAAACGAATGACTTCGAGTGGAGCACCTGGATCGGATGCATGACTCCGTCCCCGTTTATAAGAGATTAATAACGTCGATTCATTTACTGGTACGACGGCAGGAAACGAGATGTAAGCCATCTCCTTACGTTGCTGAAACTCTTCAGCTGCAAGAATCATCTGAATCTGCTTAAAAGCTGGCCTCTCAGGTTCAACTGCCAGAACCGGACTTGCAAAACCCATCAGGACAAGCAGAGCTCCCGGCCAACTCATCCGGGAGCTTAGGAAATGAAATGATGTTGCACCAGAAAGCTGTCGGGCAGATTTCATCATCAGCCAATCTCCGGGAGAAAACTGTTCGTCTACCGCATTTAGAGCCCCGAACAAAACCTCTCAATCGATGAGATTTTATTTTCCACGAGCGGATATGGAGCGATTTTGTCAGGCATTACTAATCAGTCGAGAATGGACCTCGACAGATTGACCTGCGTTCAATGGTACTGTATGGTATACCAAGATGCAACAGTGGAATTCCTTATTTTTGATGTGTGGTGTTTTGTCAGTCTTTTGCATAAGAAATACGGAGTGATGGCAAACCAATCCGAAGTAACTCCTTTCTTTCCGCGAGTCATTGCCGCCTTACCGACTCCTTGTAAAGAGGCCGGAGTCGTCGATCCCGAGGGGATGACCCGCCTGTCACAGGAAGTTTCCCGTCGAGGATGTGATGGACTTTTTGTATTGGGCTCGACCGGCGAGATGGTGCTGATCGATGAAGATGATCGGCGTCCGTTGACTGTTGCCGCGCGTACGGGCGGAGGAGACAATATTCAAGTTCTGGTCGGAATTGGAGGATTTGGAGCGAAGCAGGCGATTCGATATGCCCGAATGGCGGCGGACGATCAGGCTGATGTTGCCGTCGCAATGGCTCCTTTCTTTCAGGTGCTCGGTCAATCGGAACTGATTGAGCATTTCGAACGGATTGCCGACAAGTCTCCCATCCCTATTGGAATCTATCACCATCTGCGAATGACGACTTCATTCACAGTGGAAACCATCGCACAGTTGTCCCGGCACCCTAATATTGTTGCCTATAAAGACACCAGCGCGGATCCGAAGCGACTTCAGGAAATTATTAACGCGACCGCCGGAACAGCGTTTCATATCTATCAGGGAAATGAGCCGCTGCTTCTGGAGAGTATGAACGGAGGAGCTTATGGCTGTGTCAGCGCTTTAGCAACAATTTCTCCGGAATGGCATCGTGAATTAATTGATGCCGCAGTCAGGGGAGACCTGGCGCTCGCAGAGCATTATCAAAAGCAACTGAATCGACTGGTGGCGCTCTTCAGGATTTCCGGTGTGAGAACGTCATTGTCACATTTTGTTCATACACTCAAAGTCGGAGCGGTGCATCAGGGATGGCTGACCAGTGCCGCCAGCCTTCTCCCGGGGTTTCAGCCGACCGTTGAATTCGAAGATGCTATTCAAAAGGTGCTTAACGAGGTTTTAGTTGAGCCCTTGGAAATCCGCTGATTCGAGTAAACTTCCCGATTCACGTCGTTTAACAGAACTCAATTCCTTACTATGGTCCTGCGACATTCGAGCCTTGAGTGTGATGTTCTTGTTGCCGGAGGTGGGCCGTCCGGGGTGACAGCGGCAATCGCTGCGGCACGATGTGGAGCAAAGGTCATCTTGTGCCAGGATCGTCCTGTTCTTGGTGGAAATGCATCCAGCGAAATCCGCATGCATATCGTCGGTGCAGACGGGAGTGGAAGTCGAGGTCTTCCTCTTGAATGTGAGGCCCGTGAAGGGGGGATTATCGAAGAGATCCGACTGGAAGCGTGTGTTCGTAATCCACAACGGTCTTCGTCGTTATTCGATCTCCTTCTCTGGGAAAAGTGTCGCGCCGAACCGAACCTGACGTTGCTTCTTAACACAACTGTCGTCGGTGCCAGTGTCACGTCAGGGATGATTGAATCCGTAACGGCAGTGCGTCATGCCACTGAAGAGCAGTTCACCATTAACTCCAGAATCTTCATTGATTCCACCGGTGACGGGCGTTTGGGCGTGGAAGCGGGAGCATCTTTTCGGGCAGGACGTGAAGCAACTTCAGAGTTCGGAGAATCTCTGGCGGTCGCCGTTGCGGATCATTGTCGACTCGGTTCTTCCATTATGTTTCAGGCCCGGAGGCACGAACACCCGGTCCCTTTCGTTTGTCCGGATTGGGCCAGACGATTTACCGAAGAAGACTTGAAACTGCGTCCCCATGCGGTTGCGGAACTGGATCGTGGACTGGAATACGGATACTGGTGGGTCGAATGGGGGGGACACCTTGATACGATCGAGGACAACGAGGAGATACGGGATGAACTTCTTCGGATTGTGATGGGAATCTGGGATCATGTGAAAAATGGAGGAGACCACGGGGCCGAGAACTGGGCACTTGACTGGTTCGGCTTTTTGCCAGGAAAACGGGAAAGCCGACGTTTTCAGGGACTGCATACACTGACCGAACAGGACATTATGAATGCCGTCCCGATGTCGGACGCGATTGCCTATGGAGGATGGCCGATTGATATTCATCCCCCCGAAGGAGTCGACGCCCCGCACCTGGCCCCGTGTGTGCAACATCCGGTTCCGCTTCTTTATGATATTCCGCTCCGAGCCTGTATCAGTCGGGAGATACCGAATCTGATGTTCGCCGGGCGAAACATTTCGGCAACGCACGTCGCCTTTGCCTCGACACGTGTTATGGCCACCTGCTCTGCCATCGGTCAGGGAGTTGGAACCGCTGCGGCAGTGGCGATTCGACAGACCAGAACACCCGCCAACCTGACGTCTGATCCGAATTCCATTAAAGAAGTTCAACAACAGCTTCTTAATGATGACTGTTTTCTCATTGGTCAGACGAATACATTAGAGAATGACCTCGCACGACGAGCCCATATTGCGGCATCCAGTGAACAACCAAACGGATTGGCCTGCAATGTCATCAGTGGACAGAATCGAAGCGTTCATGGAAAGAATGGAGTGGATCCACAACGGACGACACCGGGAACACATCGATGGATGAGTTCTCCAGCAGACGGCTTTCCAGCGTCACTGAAGCTGGAATGGCCGGAACCGATCGTCGCAAAAGAGGTGCAACTGATTTTTGACACGGGATTGCATCGCGTCCTGACCTTCAGCCTGGCGGATGCCTATACCGACAAAATGATCTGGGGGATGCCGCAACCGGAAACGGTTCGTAACTACACCATCGAATGGCGATCAAATTCAACATGGGAGAGCATTGCCAAGGTGGAGGGCAATTACCAGCGACTCCGGCGACACCGACTGGATCAACTTCCCTTTGACGCTTTGCGAATCACCATTCTTGCCACCAACGGCATTGACCATGCCCGCCTCGTTGAAGTGCGCGTTATGGCATCGGGGTGCAGCGTGATCCCATGCTCTCCAGTCGGAGACATCTGATTGATTTGCCGCGGAGAGTGTTGAGTGAGAGACCTTCACGCTGCATCAATTGCAACGCTTCACGCTTGAACTCGGCTGTAAAAATACGACGACTCTTCAACATGCAATGCTCTCCTCACCGGGAACAATAAGGTCTTTTCCCAGCGCCCAACATCCCGTGGGGAACTCCAGAAACTGGCTTCCCATCTGGAACACCCTCGTTATGAACGTCTGATCACACCCTCCATTTGGCGACTGCACCCGCAGAATTACAATAGACACGTGATTTGATTGACATCCGCCATTAAATATGAGAAAGTCCCTCCCTTGCTTGGAAATTGAGTCAGGAGAGATGGCAGAGTGGCCGAATGCGCGGCATTGCTAATGCCGTGACCATGTCAAAGTGGTCCCGGGGTTCGAATCCCCGTCTCTCCGTTTTTACATTCCGTTTGAAGTTGTAAGTTCTATTTTTACAATAACTTGCAATAAATACAAGTCTTCGAAATCGACCTCCTGGTGCCCAAATGGTGCACGGCGCGTGCACAGGAGGTCCTCATGGGACGTCGAAAACGACAGCCCGTCCGCAGCCGGATTGGACGGGTTTCTATCCATTCTCACCATGGCTCATGGTGGCTCTACTACCGGGAAGGAACTCAGGCCGTCCGGCGGCGAGTAGCGGACACGGAAGCTGAAGCGGAGCAGATTGCGGCCCGGGTGAATGCCCAGCTTGCTTCGGCCACTCCGACAATGCTGACGTTCCAGCCGATTTCTGTGCCGGAACTCCGAGAAAAGTTTCTGGAACACCACGAACACGTTCTCCGATCTTCCGTGGGGACGATCCGTCGGTATCGGGCGGCGACGCAGCATCTGGTCGACTTCGCCGGGACCATCCCGGTGCACACGATTTCTCCCGACCGGTTCACCCTCTTTCTGAGGGAACGGAACGTCTCTCCTAATGGTCACGTTCGGACCGCAAAACGGAAACTCCGAGACAAGGGGGTGCTTTACATTCTCCAGACCTGCCGGTCGCTGTATGCCTACGCCATCCGGATGCGGCATCTGCCCCCCTACTCGGAAAATCCTTTCTCGCAGTTGCGCGTCGACCGGATGACAATCGAAGATGCGAAACCGATCTTTGTGTTCGATGAGGAAACCGAACTGGAGTTCTTCCGAGCCGCCGATGACTGGTCGTTTCCGATTCACTTCACGCTGGCCAAGACCGGTCTGCGGGTTGGGGAACTGGTGCATCTGCTAATCGAGGAACTCGATCTGGAGAACGGCTGGCTGCACATCCGCAATAAGCCCGACTTGGGCTGGAAAACGAAAACTCGCAATGAACGGTCGGTTCCCCTCGTTTCTGAAGTCGTTAACGTTCTGAAGCATGTCATCGGAGATCGTGATTGTGGTCCCGTCTTCCTCCGGCATTCTTTTCAGACCAGTGAAAGACAACCTCTTCTCTGCGGAACGCGCACAGAACTGGCGGCGGTTCTGCAATCACGACTGGCCGCAGCCTCTGCTACTCCGCTGACCCGCGACGCTCAACTCCGGATTTCCCGAACGATCTGGCGGGATGCGGGGGCGGTGAAAGCGGATCGGATTCGCACCTCGTTCATCCGCATAGCCAATCAGTTGCAGTGGCAGAACGCCACCTGCCCGAAGAGCTGGCGGCATTCGTTTGCCACATTGCTGCAGGATGTCAATGTCGATCCTCTGATCCGCCAGATCACACTTGGTCACAAACCGACCGGTGCGGGAGGCGAATTGGGAACGACGGCAGTCTATACGCATACACGCGCGGCGACGCAGCGCAAGGAAATCGAGCGTGCTGTTCGATCATGGCCGGAGAGTCTGGCCATGGCTTCTCTCTGGCTCCAGAAACATGGAGGTTTCTCATCATGAATACGCAACATCCCCTTGTCCCCAAAGATCGGACCGGTCCTCTGCGAGTGATCATGATCGGGCGAGTTTCGACTCCGCAGCAGAACCTGGAGAACATCCAGGCTTCCTATGCGGAAGATGAAAAATTTCTGCGGCGGTTTTACGACGGTCCGGTGCACATCAAACATCTCGGCGAACAAGGAAGCGGGATGCGGACGGACCGGGAGTCCATCATGGAAGCCGAGGAGGAGATTGCCACCGACACCTGGGATCTCGTGCTGATGGAGGATCTCAGCCGGGCCTATCGCAATCCGCGTTACCAGCATGAATTTGTGCAGGATGCGGTCGATCACGGAACCCGCGTGATTTGCATCGGCGACAACCTGGACACGGCCGACCCGAACTGGGAAGTGATGATGGGGGCGGCCACATTACGGCATGGCCTGCATATTCCCGACACGCGGCGTCGTGTTCGCCGGACGGCAGACTATTCTTTCCACCAGGGGGGCATGGTCCAGAAAGTCCGGTATGGGTATCGTAAGCTCAGCAAGGAGGAGGCGGCCTCTGGTCGTTTCGGACCGGTCGGTTTGCGAATCGCCAAAGTCCCGGAAGCCACTGCCGTCATTCAGGAAATCCGCCGCCGTGTTCTGTCTGGACAGGATTATGAAACGATTGCGGACTGGCTGAACGATCAGGACATTCGCCCTGGAGTTTATATCCAATCTGGCCGGTGGTCTGCAAAGGCCGTCGTTGATCTCCTGAAAGATCCCTTGTTGCAGGGGCTCCGGCGATTCCGTCAGACGCTTTACGAACAAGTCTACAAAACGGGAAAGCACCGACGCCGGAAGAATCTCAATCCCGAGACGGAGTGCATTCCGGAACTGGCGCACCTCACTGCAGATGAGCAGGAAGAACTTTGGATGTGCATGAAAGAGCGGGGAGAGCGGAACGGCCAGAAATCGGGTCGGAACAATCCCCGTTTTGGGATTGCACGCCACCGGGGAATCTGGCCGAGTAAGCATCTCTGTTGTGCGATCTGCGGTGACCAGATGGAACGGACGCTGAACGATCAGCTCAAATGCAAAAACGCCTTTGAAAAAGGGGATCAGCACTGTTGGAACCATGTGCAGGTCAAAGCGGAAGTGATCCGGCAGAAGGTTCTGCCGCCGCTTCTGCAGGAACTGGAACGCCATCCCGGTTTCCGAGAGGTGTTGCTCGCTGCCGCCTGGGAGAGTTATTCGCTGCGTTTACAGAAGAGTCAGCGCAAACTCTCCGATCTCGATGACCAGTTCCAGAGACTCGAGAAAGAACAACAGAACCTGGTTCTGGCGATCCGGACGGGAGGGACATTGACTTCTCTGGTGGACGAACTGAAAGCGATCGAGAAGCGTCTCAAGTCCATTCAGCGAGATCGCAAAACGGCTGAGGAACAGTTGGACGAACAGGGATTTCCCACTCGTGAGGCGTTTGCCTCGCAGCTTGACGAGGGAATCCTGGCGACCGCTCGAGAGAGCTTCGAGTTCACCGAACTGATGCGGGAGCATGTGACAGAATTCGTGATCCAGCCGGTGCAGGCCCTGGATTCCACCCAGGTCCACCCCCGAGCAAAGCTGACGTTTCAGATTCCGGAAGGAAACGGCTACCCGGCCGTGGAGATCCGGATCGTGGCGGATTGCTTTATTCCGTCGGAACCGGTGCGGATCCTGGAACGCTGCCGAGCGGTCAAGGAACAACATCCCGGCTGGGGCTGCCGAAAACTGGCTCCGCTGATTCAGAAAGGATACATGACCGTGAAGCGGTCGTTGCAGTACCTGAAGCTGATGGCGGCAGAAGGACTGACCGACCCCTTCCGGGAACTGACGGAAAAGCCTGCCAAAGCCGCGCGCTGGGGGAAACGTCGTCAAGAGTGAGGATCTGTGTCATCGAGACGTATCTCCAGTGAAATGTGACTCATGTTGCTGGATGTATCACTGACTAAATCGTTGTACGAATCGTGACATAATACTTGATGGGAACGAATCGCTATCAGGCGGTTCGTATGCATGGTTCAGGCCGGTGAAGGGGACGATCAGTGATCTCCTTCACCGGCTGCTTTTGTTTCTACCGGAAAGGAGAAAAAATGATTGCGAAATCAGGTTCACCGTTATCAGGGATCGGTCCGCCGAAGTTTTCGTCGGGTCAGGTGGTGATCACCCGGAACACTCTGGAGACCTTAACTCAGGAAGAGGTTCATACCGCTCTGGCCCGACATTTACAGGGGGATTGGGGGGACTGTGATCCGGAAGATGCGGCCGAGAATGAACTCTCACTAACTGAGGGGTTCCGGTTGTTCTCGGTTTATCACACCGCGGCACAGGTGAAATTCTGGGTGATTACCGAAGCCGATCGTTCTGTGACCACGGTGTTATTACCTGAAGATTATTAGTGAACGAAAACGATCTCTTCTGATCGATCGCTCTCCGTAATGGGGAGTTTTTTTATGCGCAGTTCCTGATGGACTGTGCATCGTCTGATCAGTGACGGGGGAGAAAATTCTCTCACGCAAAGGCGCCAAGGCGCAAAGAAGAGAGATGGACTTCCTATTTATTCTTTGCGCCTTGGCGCCTTTGCGTGAGTCTTCTTCTCCTCTTCTCTGGATTCAATTCCAAAACTCTTTGAAAGGAAAAATGCAATGCGTCAACGTGATTTAAATCGGGCGGTGGCCCGTTCGACGGGGGAGACCGTCACCACGATTTCCCGGTTTGGATTTATCCCACTGGTCCCGGAACCGATTGACCGGGAGCCCCGGTTTCTCGATTGGGATGAACTCGATTCTCAACGCAACGGAGGACGAGCACCGGTGTTCTCCTCCGTCCCTGCCCTCCGAAGGAAATGATGTCTGCCCGAGAGAAGTTAAATATGGCCGCCTTCAACGGCAGCCTGATCATCGCCGGTGCCCTGGGGGTGCTGGCTCAATCCTGGACCCTGTTCTGGGGCGTGTTTTGTCTCCTGATCGTCAGCAGCGTGGCGACCGGGAACATCCGTTTCAAAAGAAAGTGACTCATTGTTTCGTGAGTTCACGAAGGAAATCAAATAACAAGAAAGACCATAATGAAGATCCTGTTTCTGAATAATGACGGCGGTGGATATGCGAATCATATTGATGTGGAACCACAGACCACGCTGTCGCAACTCTTCTCTGATCGATTGCCTCATGGAACCCCTGAGGATTACCTGATCCGCGTCAACCGCCAACCGGCCCCCGCCGACTACGTGCTCCAGGAAGGGGACCGTGTTTCCCTGACCCCGACCAAGATCGAAGGAGCCAGGTGATCATATGCGAGCAAGTCTCTCTGGTGGGAGGCTTGCTTCTGTTTTTGAAGAAGACTCACGCAAAGGCGCTAAGAAGAGAGACTTCCTATTGATCCCTTTGCGTCTTTGCGCCTTTGCGTGAGATTCTTAATGATGATTCATAAACGAATCTTAACTCACGAGAAAGAACGATGATGATTAATGTTCGGAAACGACTGCGAGCAGCGTTACAGATTCAGCAGCATTATGAATCGTTGACGGTGTCGACTGTGCCGGATCCCCCGCAGGAGCTTTGGCTTCTGCTCAAGCAGACCGGAAGGCATCTGAAACACTGTCGTCAACAGGGCTGGAACGGGACGGCATCCCGACTGGAGGACCGTTACCTCCAGCAACTCGAGCGACTGGGAGCCCGTTGCCGGGAATTGGTAGCGGTCTTTCAGCAGCAGAAATCCGGTGTTTTCGTCCC
>DATMFC010000084.1:0-2447 GCA_035556335.1 Planctomicrobium sp.
GAGTGGGCAGAAAGAAAAGCGTTCCCAGCCCCGGGATGCTCAGTCCACGGGGCGCATCACCGGGGCCGTGGACATCCTGTGACGTCGGGGAATTCCTTCCGCGCCCCGGCCACCCATCCAGTGCCCTTTTCCGCGCCACTGCAAACCGAGGATGTCCCTTCCAAGCTCCGAATTGGGAACGAGGCGTTTGTCTCTCTACAGATGCACTTCCCGGTAGGTCAGATTCGCCTCGATCAGAAGTTTGCGCGCCTGTTCGACCGAGGTCGTCCAGTAGGATTCCGTATTCTTGAAGGGCTTGGCGACGACTTCTTTGATTCCTGCCTGAATGATCTCCACCGAACACCGCAAGCAGGGAGGGCCCCCCCAGACTTCCTGTGTTTCATCGGTTAATGCCAGATAAAGCGTACAATCGCGAGTGCTCACTCCAATTCTGGCGGCATTGAGAATCGCGTTCATCTCGGCATGAACGACGAGGGATCGTTTGAGTTCCTTGTCGTTGAGACGTTCAGGCGTGTCGTCAATCCCGCGCGGTAATCCGTTGTATCCCATCGACCGCACCTCACGGTCAGGACCGACGATCACTGCTCCCGCCTGAGTCGCCGGATCTTTGGACATTTTGGCGTTCTCGAGAGCGAGGTTGATGAAATACCGGTCCCATCTTAACTGGTCCATTATGTTGTCTTTCGGGAGGTCTGAATGGGCGTATTCATCAGGCGGTTTTCACATTAAATGACTGCATGATGAAGGGAACGCGATCTCCTGTCACTCAGGACAGAGCAGTTTGCCCGGGCAATAAAATACAGAGGTGTCGAAGACGAAACTATTGAAACTGCCAGAATCACGTCGAAAATCGCGGTTCTGCGTGCAGATTATCAAACCTTGCTGGCTCGATCACTACTGCTGTCGTAACCACACCATGGATGCGGTCAATCCCCTGAAGGGAAAGCACTCGAATTCTTGCGCCAGCCCATTTTTCCGGTTGTCGGAGTGCTGGAAAGCACGATACAAATAAAGGAAGGTCTGTGTTGTGCAGACGTTTGTGTGCTATACACATTGAAGGATCCCGACAAAACCTTCCGCAACCCGTTCGCGAAAAGAGGTTCTTATCGTGGGATGAGGTTTTGATCGGGGGACCAAGTATTGCCTGCAGTTCCTGTTTGCGTTCCAGTAGTGGTATTGGATGAAGAGTTGGCCTGATGACCACATCCCAATCCCAATCGGCTGTGAACTCCCGTTGGATCTGGCCATTCGAGATTCTCGAACAGATCGGCGAAGGGGGAATGGGAGTTGTCTATCGTGCCCGTTATGTCGTTAACGGACGTCAAGTTGCACTGAAGATGATGCCGGCCGAGGTCGCGGATAAAACGGCGATGGCCCGGTTCGAACGGGAACTGGAAGTTCTCAAAACGCTTCGACACCCCAACATTGTGCGCTGCTTCGGTGGAGTCTGTGAAGACAAGCGGCATTTCTACGCCATGGAACTCCTCGAAGGAGGTTCCCTTGAAGATCAACTCAGGAAGAGGGGGAAGTTCGCCTGGGAACAGGTGATTCAGTATGGTCTGCAAATGTGCGAAGCGTTGAAATGCTCGCATGAAAAGGGGGTCATTCACCGCGACGTCAAGCCGAGTAACTTTCTTCTGACTCCCTCGGGGCAACTGAAACTGAGCGACTTCGGCCTGGCCAGTGTCAGTGCGTCCCACAAAATCACGGCCGCAGGAAAAACAGCAGGAACATTCCTGTATATGGCTCCTGAACAGATTCGTGGACATGAAGTGACTCCACGTACCGATTTGTATGCTCTGGGGTGCGTACTCTTCGAACTGACCACCAATGACGTCCCGTTTCTCGGAGAAACTGCGGCGGCAACATTACAGCTCCACTGCTTTACGGCTCCTCCGCGTCCCACGGAAAAAGCACTGGATTGCCCGATCGCACTGGAGCGGATCATTCTGAAGCTTCTTCAGAAAGACCCGGCGGAACGCTATCAATCAGCAGAAGCAGTCGCCCGGGAACTGCAGGCCGTTCAACAAACGGTCACGATTACCACACCACTGGAGAAGGGGAAAAATTTCCCCACCGGATACAAACCGGACGAGCGTCCTCAACTCCTGACTGAAAAGAAAACACGAGAACTCCCCAAACTCAACTTCTCCGGTCAAGAGAAACGCTGGGTTCTCGCGTTGTCTGGAGCGCTCGCCCTTTCATTGCTCCTGAATGCCGTTCAGTGGAACCGCAACACTGTCGCCGCCCGATGGGAAGATTCCTGGAAACAGGCGTTGGAGAACCCGGATCATGCGGTTCGGGTGACAGCTTTGCGAACCGTTGGCAAAATGGTTCAACATGACCGTGGCCAGTTACAGACACTGTTGAAATCACTGGAGCACCCGCAACCAGACGTTCGGGCTGTGGCTGCCTCCAGTCTCGGTGAAGCCGGATATGCGGCGCTC
>DATMFC010000085.1:0-17079 GCA_035556335.1 Planctomicrobium sp.
CCAAAAGGGACTCTTTCTACTCCGTACGCCGCTGGGCTCCGGTGGCGACAGTTGCCGTTGCCGGATTGCTTCTGGTCGTCACCATCAATGCGACTTTTCCGAAACCGACCGAGTCTCACAATCCCACCCTGTACCACTCACGTGATGCCGGCTTTTCTGTTTTCCCAGGGAGTTCAGCTCGCCTGAAACCGATTCCCCCCAAAACTCACAAACCGGATGAGCCTTCGGAAACACATGAGTCTCCGTAGTATTACAGTTGCATTTATTCAAAAACTCAATGTTTTGCCCGTTTTTATCTGATGGAAACGGTCTTGGGAGGGCGAGGCTCCCGCCGAGCCGCAAGCCAGAGAAAGCGTGATTCTTCATGCGGCTCAGCAGGAGCTTCGCCCTCCCTGCATGCCTGATCATCGAAAAATCAGCAAAGCACAATCTGCAACTGTAATAGTAGACAGGGCCGTTTTGATCTCAGGCTGCTGGCGGGAAAACGCTTCGTCTCCAGCGACGAAAAATTGACACAAGGCATGGACAAGGAATGTTTTGCGCCTTGGCATCTGTTCGTGCGTTTTCCTCACATTCACACGGAAACAGAGATTCTCCCGACAATAGGCGTCAACCAGTTGGGATACGAGAGTTTGCAACTTCCTCGCAAAATATACAGGGATCGAATCTCAATCCGTCAGGCTTGTGGAATGATTGTCTCGCCCGGTCTACAATAGAGTTTGTGCAGGAGCTCTCCAGACACGCACTGCCAGAACCATTTGCAAACCCGAATTTCGACGTCAATGAGGACGATTCTATGAAAACGCGACGTGACATTTTTCCTCACGTCATCGAGATGAACCTGCAAGCCCGGCGTCGGCTCGGCTGCTGTGTGTATCTGGTTTATGACTCCAACGAATGGGCACTCATCGACATCGGCTATGAAGACACACTCGACGATATCGTCGAGTTGATTCGCCAGATGGATTTCCCGCTGTCACAGTGCAAATACCTGATCGCCACTCATGCGGATGTCGACCACACGCAAGGGCTGAAACGGGCGAAAGAACTGATGCCGCAGGCTCTGGTCGTCGGACACCCCAGCGCCGCGAAGCTGCTCGCTGAAGGGGAACGGATCATGACCTATGCGGAAATTACCGCACAGGGAATCTCCATCGACCTCCCTCCCGTCAACTTCGACCAGACCATTGACGAAGGAAGCAAACTTCACATCGGTGGAAAAACACTGGAAGTCTGGCATACTCCCGGTCATGCGGTCGCCCAGTTGTCATTCAGGATGGATAACCTCCTCTTCTCCGGAGACAACATTTATCGCGACGGTTGCGTCGGCAATATTGATGCCCATCACGGTTCCGACATCCCGGCGTTCATTCACTCGCTCACCAGGATTAAAGAAAGCGACGTCGAATGGCTTCTCCCCAGCCATGGCCCGGTCTTCCCCAAGGATGACGCCATGCTGCAGAAGACCATTGAACGACTTGAGCAGTATCAGCACATGGCCGACTTCGGCACCTGTGCCGTCGACTGGCCGCTCCTCGATGAATGGGACGACGAACTCTCCAAGGGGTAGCAGAAAGAACCAAATCAGAAGAACCTGGAATCGACAACTTTGGTTCCTGGTTCTTCTTTTTATTGTCGCTTGGCCTGTTTGGTCAGGCGATCGGCCAGATAAATCGGTTCCGGCAACGCTCGTTTTCCTGTTGACTGCAGAGCCAGTTTGACCGCTAGTTCTAATGACATCCGGTGACCGACAGAGACATAACATGGGGATTTCCGGAAGGCAGAAGGCAATGCCATCCCGATGATCTCTGGTGGTTCTTTCTTTTCATCGATAATGATCGGGTGCGGTTTCAGGGTGTCTCCACTTGAGTCGACCCGGCCGCAAAGCAACGATTTTCCGATCCCAATCGTCGGGTGATCGAGGGATATTCCCAGGCAAGTCGCGATCCCCGCTCTCCAAGGATGAAGCTGACCGTTTCCGTCAACAAAGAGAACGTCCGCAAGCTTCTGCTGCTTTTGAACGCTCAGGCAGAGTTCCAGCAGAACAGGAAGTTCGCGAAACGTCAGATAGCCGGGGATATAAGGAAACCGTACTGGCCGCGTGAGTGTGGCCTGAAAAACGGGCTCAAGTGTCACGAGGTCCAACTGCACATAAGCCGCACACGCGGTGTTGGCATCAGCATAAGCGACATCCACCCCGGCGATGCTTCTGAGAGCCGACTTTGGTGGATTGAATGAAACCGATTCCGCGAGTTGTTTCTGGTAAATTCGCATTGCCTCCAACGGGCGGGACGAGACGAAGTCGGTAAATTTCCGGGAAAGATCAACCTTGCCCGTCGGCGAGACGTCGACTCCTTCAGATTGCAATCGGTCTCCCTTCGCTTTCGGGTCTCCTTCAACGAACAGTCCCACTTCCCCATTGGATCGAACGACGCGATAACAACGACAATCTGCATGATGTGGGTGATGATTCAGGAACTCTCCCAGCCATCGGGCGGATCGAGCGTTTTCATCTCCCAATACTCTCGCGAGGTCTCCATAAGTTGTGACGCGACCATGAGGAATCTGAGCCAGAAGTTGTTCCACTTCCGTGTGAAGATTTGGAATCAGGTCATTCAGTTCTGTAAGAACTCGTTCAGACATAACAGACGTCAACCGGTGTAATCGCTAAAAGTGGTATGTTCCAACTGACAAGAGGAGGGAAATGAGTCCGCAGTCAGGAACCTGCTTCAGTTTTCGGCAATTCCTGCCGAAGCAGGATGTGAGACGTTCTCTTCGCAGGGATCGCGATGTCGTGCGCCGATTGTGGCATCGTTTCCATATTACCATTATTAATGAAGAGGGGACTGACGCAAAGACGCTAAGGAGTAAAGAGATCAACATCACGCTGCTCTTTTTGATTTGCGTCTTGGATAAGGTGATCTATTCGGAAACCACGAATATTACGAATCACACGAATGAATTGGGATGAAACCCACACGAAAAGGCGAGCCGATCATGATAAGCAAATCATCCTGAATGAACATGTCCTTTCTGTATCCTTAAAGCAAAGAAGATGAATTCACCCGGAACATAAAGCAAACCTCTTTGCGTCTTAGCGCCTTTGCGTGAGAACTCTTACCTTCATACAAAGTCCGACAGTCGAATCGAGAACGCACCGCTTTAATATTCAGATTGATTCACACGAAATACGATTCCATGCGTCACGACGCAAAGCTCGGACTGGCATTAGGATTACTGGCAACAGGATTCGCGATCGCGTTTTGTTTTCCCCGACAGCCACAGCCCGCCGCATGGCCAGAGCCGCTGGCGATTTCCGACTCCAGTCTGGATTTCATGCCCATTAAGGCCTATCGGGAAGAGGCATCTCAAGCAGGTACTTCTTCTATATCACTCGGTCCCCGGTTTGTTCAAATTGAAAAAGGGACAGAGAGACCGGACGAGTCCAGCAACCCGGTTTCTCCGCTTCCTGTCCCCATCGGATCTTTGACACAGGAACGACTGGCCATCAGACAGGAAACTCCTTCCAGTCCGGCGACTCCCTCACCTGCCCCTGAACGAAAAGTGGCAACAGATGCAAAAGTCGTCGTGCAACCGAAACCGACACCAAAGGTGGAACGGCCTCGAACTTATGTGGTTCAGCCTGGAGATACGCTGACATCCATTGCAGGGCGAACAATGGGAAGTCAGGCGAAATATCAGGAGATTTATCTGGCGAATCAAAGCCAGCTTTCCAGCCCGGACCGACTGCAGGTGGGCATGGAACTGGTCATTCCGGAACAGCTTCCAGTCGAAGTTCCAGGATCGCGATTACAGAAAACATCGTCGCAGCTGGCAGATTCTGAGACCAATTCCACACTGGCCCCCTCTCCCTATTCTCAAACGGCTGGCCAGGACTCCACCAGACGTTAGAGCGGGATATGCTCGACGATTTGCCTGCGTGGGAGGTTTTTCCCCGGCAATGCACTAGAGCGTGTGGACATTCCCCGAGAGGGGAGAGGGAGAAGAACTCAGGCAAAGGCGCCAAGGCGCAAAGTTTTTTGTTTGAGTGCCTTGTGTGAATTCATCGGGTTGTGATTCAGGGGGAGATTGAAGGAGAATGATCAAATCCAGTTTCAAAGACGGGCTCTTGCTTTGATGATGATCACAATGGATCCATTGGATTTATGGGGCTTGAATGAATCATATCTCCACACAAACAAGAACGGACGTCATCGGAAATCCTTTGCGCCTTAGCGCCTTTGCGTGAAATTCATTCCTTCATGTTTACTCCCGTCAATTGTCCACACGCCCTAGGAAACGATCCGGAAAGTCGAGTAGGTCAGGCATTTCCTGATACCCAACGGTCACTCGGAGTCTCCAATCGGGCAAATGGCGTCATGCGGTGCATGACCTATTGGTCTGGATCCTGGCCCCTGCCCCCTTTGGTTGCGGCCAACGGCCTCGCTGTGTTTCAAATCTCTTCTGATCAACCTCGGATCGTTCATTCTTTCCACAATAACTGCTCAACTATGTTGGCCAGTTGATCGTGGCCGGACTGATTGAGGTGGATGGAATCCAACGTTGTGTCATTGGAGAGAAGAACCGTTGTCAGCACTCGTTTGGGGATCAGCTTGACTTTGTGTTTCTTTGCGAGTTCTCGTTGAGCCCGCCCATAACCACCGGAGAACGGAGGAAGTGGAAGCTCGAACATCAGAGTTTCCCCGGCCTCAGCAGTAATCTGACTGAGAAGATTGTTTAAATCCTGTCGGAACTCGTGAACGGACGTATTGCCCAGCAGATCGTTCCCTCCCAGTTCGACGATCACAAGCGATTTCTCTGGGAATTTTCTGGGAAACTTTTTGAGCGTGGAGCCGACTGTTGCCCCCATTTCCGACCAGTTGACGATTTCCTGTCCTGTCTGATCATGGAGTCGCTGTGGCCAGAGAATTGTTTTCTCGTCACCAGTTCCGGCTGTTAACGAATCTCCCAGAATGACGAGAGATGCTTGTCGACATTCTGCTGATAACTCAGGCATCTGTCGCCACTGAAATTCTAAAACCCCTTCGAACAGCCACAACAAAACAACAACCAGACTCAGTAAGGAGTCGGCCGATTTTTTGGGAGAACAGGTTGTCCGAGGATGATCAGATGAAACCTCAGTGGTTTTAGTTGCCTGTGGAGAACGTCCCAGTAGAAGCCATCCCAGCGTCACAATTTCGGTAATGAATCCTCCTCCGTTCATCATCAACGAGGAAGAAAGCATCAGACAGGCAGCACCCAGAATTACGAGCGTCCAGACGACACGTTCTCCTCCCTTCCAGTGAAAATGCCTCCATGCCACCGCCAGTATCAGGCAGGCGATGCCAGTGTACACGGCATCGCCACTGATGAAGTGATGGACAACGTATAAGTTGAATGGAGACATCAGAGTGGGTTAAGAGAGAGTCGTATCGATAGCATGTTGGGAAGAGAGCGTTTCCCGGGAACAGGAGGGGAGCCTGTTTCGGAAATAAAACATGACTGCACATCCGGTGAGAATTCCGACCGAATCGGCAATCCAGTCATTCACGTCAGGATACCGGTTAACGAATTGTTGCAGATACTCGTCCAGAGCGGCAAAGCCGATGAGCAGGATTGTCAGTATGATCCATGAGGAGATACGAGATTTCCCGTGCAGGACAGAACAAACAGTGAGAACCGCCAGAATAAAGAAGGCGAGTCCGTGCAGGAATTTGTCGAACGCACTGACAATTTCGGCGGCAGGTTCCGGGATCGGGATATGAGTCGCCGTGAAGAGTGCCACGGCGTAACCCAGCCAGAGAAGTCTGATCCAGAAAATCGTATCAATCCTGTTTGGATAATGGCTTTGTGGGTGGTTCATCATACGGTCGGGCAAGTCGGTAGACTGGATTCTTCTCCAGATATTTTTGTACACGATCTGGTCGTTGAATGGCGATTTTCAGGAAATCGACAGCGGCCTGCAATCTTTCCGGGGGTTCGGCGCAGCTGAATCGGAGGAATCCGTGACCTGCCTCGCCAAAACATTCTCCCCCCAGACACGCGACCCCGAACTGGTTGTCGGCTCCTTCCAGCAGGAACAAGGCGAGTCCGTGACTGGTGATTCCCAAACGGTTGCAAACGGGAGCCACATTCGGGAAGACATAAAACGTGGCCGCGGGGGGCAAGGCGTGAAAGCCTTCGATACTGTTGATGCCGGCGGTGAGCAGTTCGACCTGCTTACGGAACTGCTCCATCTGGCGAGACCGTTCCGCATGATCGGCGGTGAGTGCGGTAATTCCGGCCATCTGCACGAAGGGAGGAGTGCAGGAGAGCGTCGTATTGATCATCTTGGAAATCGCCGTCGCAATTGGTTCAGCAGTCACTGCGAATCCGAGTCTCCAGCCGCTCATGCTGTAGGATTTACTGAACGTAAACGCCGCAACCCCCTGTTCCAGCATCCCGGATTCCGCAAGAAGAGAATGATGTTTCCCATTCCAGACCATATGGCAATACGGTTCGTCACTGAAAACAGCGACATCCCGTCCACGAATCAGGTCGGCGATCTGTTCGAGATCCTCTTTGGGGGTGACGCCTCCTGTCGGGTTGTGCGGTGAGTTGAGAAAAATCGCCCGGGGAGAGGGAGCGGTCTTCATAAAACTTTCAATTTCCGACAATTGAGGGCGAAAGCCGGTTTCCTGCCGTAAGGAGGCAAACACCGCGTTGGCTCCCCGACGTTTGATATTCGGGAGATAGGTCGAAAAATACGGACTGAAAACGAGAGCACTGTCCCCCGGATTCAGGAAGGCTTCACAGAAAAACTGCTCGAAAACTTTGGCTCCCGGGGCAACGACGATGTTTGCGGCGGTCGCGGGGATTTGAAATTCGTTGCGGACAAGCTGGGCGGCCGCTTCTCGAAACCCGGGAATCCCCGGTGAAGGGCAATAATGGGTTTCCCCGGCTTCGATTGCCTGGATCCCTGCCGATTTTGTGGCGGCCGGAGTGGGAAACGGGCTGTCGCCGATCTCCAGTTCGACCACATCCTTCCCGATGGATTTAAGCTGTCGGGCCAGTGCCAGCACGGTGAAAGCGGTTTCCACCTTCAAAGACTGGGCAAATTGACTCAGTTCCACGGCCATGGTGATTTCCTCAGTCCCGTTACCGGTCAATCAGGGGGCAAGTTCTTTTGAGACCTTTGGCTGAACTCCCTTGAGTCGACTGGTAACGCCGTTTTTTCGGGGCAGATCTGGGGGAGGAGAACCACGAATAAAACGAATCGCACGAATGTTTTGATCCGCGTCAGTCAGAATTTCATCCGCCAGATTCGTTCGATTCGTGGTTCTTCAAGCTGCAGTTTGAAAAGCGTTTCCTCTGATCTCACCCTAACAGATTGGCAGAAGTTCCTGAATCCCTGATTTTTTGATTTCCTCGTACGAGACCGATCGGCAGTCCTGGCCGGGCGAGAGGCAGATTTGCCGCCAATGGGAAATTCCTGATGCTAGGGCTGCCCCCGGTCGCACCGGGAAACTATGATGGAACGGAATTCGAGGCAGCGTCCCTTCAACTATGGACCGGCTTGTGCCTCACGGTCCGCGACAGTCCCAAGGTCAGAGCACGATGTCCGTGGAAATCATAGTCCCTTCGGTCGGGGAATCGATCAGCGAAGTCTTCATCGGTGAATGGTACGTCCAGGAAGGAACCTGGGTCGAAGCCGATACCAACCTGGCCGGTCTCGAAACCGACAAGGCGACGTTCGATCTGCCTGCTCCAACGGCAGGAGTCCTCAAATCTATTTCCAAAAAAGCCGGTGAAGCGGCTGCCGTGGGAGAAGTGATCGCTCTCTTCGAACCCGGCGAGAAGTCAGGAAGCAACGGGGCGGAAGCAAAAGCCGCTCCTGCCGAAAAGCCAGCAGAAAAACCTGCCAGCACCGCAGCCTCCAAGCCGACCGAACAGGCAGCCCCGGCAGCTGGTGGACACGTGATGCCGGCCGCCGCACGTGTCGCCGGTCAGAATCAGGTCCGTGCTGAAGATGTTGCCGGATCTGGACCGGGCGGACGGGTTCTGAAAGAAGACGTGCAACGCAGTTTGACGGTCGCTTCGACGCCTCGAGCTGAGATTGCCGGTCGCGAAGAACTTCGCAAGCCAATGTCACCGATCCGTCAGACAATTGCCCGACGACTCGTGGAAGCCCAGCATAACGCCGCATTGTTGACCACGTTCAATGAAGTGGACATGTCCGGCATCAAGCAGTTACGGGAAGCGTATCAGGATTCCTTCCAGAAGAAATATGGCATCAAGCTGGGCTTCATGTCCTTCTTCGTGCGTGCTGTTGTGGATGCCTTGAACCAGTACCCGCAGGTCGGAGCACAGATCGACGGAAATCAGCTGATTTACCGGAACTTCTGTGACATCGGCGTGGCCATCGGTGGTGGAAAAGGACTCGTTGTTCCGGTGTTGCGAAACGCCGAACGCATGAGCTTTGCCGAGATCGAACTGGCCATCGTTTCGTACGCTCAGAAAGCGAAAGAAAACAAGATCAGTCTGGATGACCTCGAAGGAGGAACATTCACCATCACGAACGGTGGAGTTTACGGATCGC
Organism: Planctomicrobium sp.; assembly: GCA_035556335.1. Taxonomy (GTDB): domain Bacteria; phylum Planctomycetota; class Planctomycetia; order Planctomycetales; family Planctomycetaceae; genus Planctomicrobium. The sequence goes on from DATMFC010000085.1 coordinate 8,579, forward strand.
TGTTATCGACTCCGATTGTGAACCCCCCGCAAAGTGGCGTGCTGGGAATGCACGGGATCTTTGACCGCCCGATTGCGGTCAATGGAGAAGTCGTGATTCGTCCGATGATGTATCTCGCCCTGACTTATGATCATCGGGTCGTCGACGGCCGTGAAGCGGTCTCCTTCCTGCGACGCATCAAGGAAACCATTGAGCAGCCTACCCGGTTGATTCTCGAAGTCTGATTCGAGCAAATACCGTTCGTTTAAGTTGTGGTCCCCTATTAAGACATGAGAATGGGTGCTGCTGGTCGGCTTGTCTGCCAGCAGCACCCATTTTTTATGATGATCGGGTTCTGTCTCTGTCACGATTTCTGAACATTTCCCAAATTCAGGTTTCTCCCCACCTGCTGCCGCTGATTACAATAGACGGGATCAGAATTGAACTTGTCTCATCTTGTGCCTGCCGAACAGACGGCACACAATTGGTCAGGGAGGGGAGAAGCTCTTGAAACCGGTTTGGCCTTCGACGTTCACGGTTCTGCTGTGTTGCATTGCATCAGCAGGATTCTCTCACTCGGTCGTCATCGCAGGTCCGCAGGTGACCGTCACCCGACTGGATGGTTCTTCTGTGACAGGGGAATTAACGTCAGTCTCTCTGGAGCAGATCCAGCTGCAATCTGAAGCCGGTCCCCAGTCCATTCCGACAGGGAGTGTCATGCAACTGGATGTGACGAATGAAATCGTCACCGTTGACAGCGCCAGCGTAACAACGATCTCAACAGCCGATCAGTCACAACTACTGGCAACGTCGTTTACGTCAGATGGGACAGCCGCCACGCTTGAGAGCGCGGGACTGGGAGCGTTGAGCCTTCCGTTGCGGCAACTGGCCGATGTCCGACTGGCTCCGCTGGATGACAAAGTGGAAGCAAGCTGGCAAGACCTGCGGAGTCGGAACACCCGAGACGATCTGCTCATTATCCGCAAGCAGGACGTTCTCGATTATGCGTCGGGATCAGTCGGACGAATCTCGGCGGAAGCAGTCACCATGCTGGTCCGCAACCGTGAACTCTCGGCTCCCCGAGATCGGGTTTTCGGAATCATTCTGGCCTCTCAGGCAAAGCTGACCGGAAGAAAAATCGCCGTTCGAACGACAAGTGGAGAAGTTGTTCAGGTGACTCAACTGGAACTCAAGGAAGAAGAACTTCAGGTTCAGTCCTCCTCACTGGGGACCGTGACCATCGCACTGAACAAGGTTGCTTCCATTGATTTCGGCGGGGGACGACTCCGGTTTCTGGCGGACCTTCCCGTGGATACCTCCGAGTCGCAGTCCCCTGATCCGCAGGAGCCGATTTTATGGTTTCTCAGCAAGAACTCTCCCGCCGGATCGGGCGGAAAAGGAGTGCTTCGAATCGGTCAGAAAGAATACAAACGGGGACTCTGGCTGCACTCCGGTGCGGCATTGCGATATCGCCTGAACCGCGAATACACCCGACTGCGGACAACTGCCGGGTTTGAATTGACTCACGTCACCAGAATGCCGAGATTCAATCCCAAGGTGACGCTCATCGTTTCCGGAGATGGCCGTGAACTGTACAGGAAAGAATTCATCTGGAATGAACCACCAGTCCCGATAGAGGTTGATTTGACCGACATTCGCGATCTGTCTATTCGGGTAGAATCAAACGGAGCCGCAAAAGGGATTCTGGAACATTTCGCATTGGGAGATGCCCAGATACTGCAGTAGGAAAGAGAAGTCAGAATGGAGAAGAAATTGTCTCACGCAAAGGCGCAAAGGCGCAATAAATACAGAGAAGATGTTCCTACTCATCTCTTTGCGCCTTTGCGCCTTTGCGTGAGTCTTCTGGGACTATTTCTTTTCAGTACGACCCAGCACTGTCTGGCCGAGCCGGTGGTTGTTCCGACGGGGGTTCTGGAGACGGAAGCTCAACGCATCGAGATCATGCGCAAGGTTGCTCCGAGCGTCGTGGCGATCTTTGCGAGTGGGGGCAACGGCGGCGGTTCCGGGGTTCTCATTGAAGAAACCGGATTCGCAATCACGAATTTTCATGTTGTCACCGGACTGGGTGGCTTCATGAAATGTGGACTCAACGACGGCAAACTTTATGACGCCGTGCTTGTCGGAATTGATCCGACTGGAGATGTCGCTCTCATTCAACTTCTCGGACGCACCGACTTTCCGACGGCAACGATCGGAGATAGCGACACAGTTCGGGCCGGGGACATGGTCTTTGCCATGGGAAACCCGTTTCTGCTGGCGTCCGATTACCGCCCGACGGTTACCTACGGAATGGTGAGTGGTGTTCACCGCTATCAGGAACCGGCCGGGACGATTCTCGAATACACCGATTGCATTCAGGTGGACGCCTCGATCAATCCCGGAAACTCCGGTGGTCCGTTGTTCAACAGTGCCGGGGAACTGATTGGCATCAACGGACGCATCTCGGTGGAGAAACGAGGACGGGTGAACGTCGGGGCCGGGTACGCCATTTCCATCAATCAGGTGATGCACTTTCTCGAACATCTTCGCAGTGGACGCATTGTCGATCACGCCACGCTGGGAGCCACTGTTACTGGAACGGCCGATGGGTCAGTGGTCGTCGCGGGGTTGCTGGAGAATTCGTCTGCGTTTCGTCGGGGCTTGCGCTGGGGAGATGAAATCGTCTCCTTCGCCGGTCGCCCGATTCGAAGTGTGAACCAGTTCAAAAACATTCTCGGAATTTTCCCCAAAGGCTGGACGGTTCCGCTGACCTATCGTCGTGACGGAAAACGGTTCGACATTGAAGTTCGCCTGATGGGATTGCACCGTCGAGCCGAGTTGACCGGTGGTGGTCTCGAAGATCCGCTGGAAGAACCCCCGCCGCGCCCTCCCGAAGATCCCGATGAAGACTCTCCGGAAAAGAAGACACCGGAGACACCTAAAGCCACTGTTCCAGAACAGTATGCTTCTCTGTATGAAGAGCGAGACGGGTACGCAAACTACTATTTCAATCAACTTGCCCAGAAGCGGTTACTGAAACACTTCGATGATTATGGCGATTATCGCATCCCTTCTCCTCGCTGGGTGTTGACGGGAACGTTGAATAACACGACGCCGGTTGACATTCGCCTGCTTCCGGAAGCGGTCGCGGCCAAAATCGGCAGCGGCTTCATGGTTCAGAATCTGAACGAAGAGTTTCGCGACATCCCCCCCGGCAGCGGTGGATTGCTCGCTGCGCTGGAACATCTCAAACATTTTCTTGCCGACCGGGACGACTACTTCACCGAACTGTTTTACCTGGGACGGGAACCACTGGCAGGAACTCAGGACAAGGTCGACGTTCTCGTCAGCTCCAAAGGTCTCGTGACAACTCGCTGGTACTTCCGCCCGGAGTCCGGTCAGTTCATCGGCTTTGATACCGCGCTGGAAGAAGACGCCGATCCCTGCGAAATCCGGTTTTCAGAATGGCGATCACAAGGAAAAATTCAGGTTCCTGTCTCGTTCACCGTTCGTTCCGGAGACCAGAATTTTGGGGAAATCAAAGTGAATTCACTGGAAATCCTCCCCGCCGCTGAAGAGGTGAAGCCATGAGGACATTTACGAGAATCATCATCGGGCTTTGCCTGTTCGGCGGCTTCGGTCTCACCCCTTTTCCCTGTCGGGCGAATTCCGTCAGTGACGTCATCCCGGGCGTGCAGTCCCGGGTGGTGAAACTGTTTGGAGCCGGAGGACTCAAAAACCTCGCCAGTTACGGTTCCGGGTTTCTCGTCTCCGCAGACGGTCATATCGTCACGGTCTGGAGTCATCTGCTCGACTCCGACACGGTCACGGTTGTTCTTGATGACGGTCGCCGGTTCTTTGGAAAGGTGATCGGAACCGACTCTCAAAAAGATCTGGCAGTTCTCAAAATCGATGCTGCCGATCTGCCACATTTCGAACTGGCACATGCTGCGAATATCGGCCCGGGAGCCCCGGTGCTGGCGTTCAGTAATGTCTTCAAAGTGGCTGTTGGAGATGAGCCGGTCAGCGTGATGCATGGCATCGTGTCTGCCAAAACAGAACTCTCTGCGAGGAAAGGACGGTATCAGCTTCCCTATCGGGGACAGGTGTACGTCATCGATGCCGTGACCAATAATCCCGGTGCATCCGGGGGCGTGTTGACCACTTACGATGGTCGACTGGTGGGAATTCTCGGACGCGAAGTCCGCAGCGACCAGAATCATGTCTGGCTGAATTACGCCGTTCCCGTGACCGACTTAAGACAGACGATTGACGACATCGTCGCCGGTCGACACCGCCGTCATGATCCACTCGCCGAAATGGAAGGAAAGCCGACGGGGGGGGGATTCCAGCCGATTGATTTTGGACTGGTTCTCGTTCCTGATGTCGTCTTTCGAACTCCCGCTTACATCGAAACGGTGGTGGATGGCTCACAGGCCGCACGACTTGGTCTTCAGGCGGATGATCTCATCATCTTCGCGAATGGGGAATTGATTCATTCACTGCGTCATCTGGATGGCGTGCTACGCCAACTCCCCCCCGGCGACGATTTGCAGTTAGTCGTCCGCCGCGACAACGAACTGATCTCCGTGACGTTTCGCATTCCCCGACAAAAGCCTTAACGTACTGGGTGTTCTCAATCACCTGTCCACGACTCCTTTAATTCCCGATTTTTACTTCCAGATCAACCGTAATCGGATCATCTGTCGGAGAGGGGGAGACACCGGTCAGTTCCCCGGAGTGGGAGACGCCGCGTAAGTTTCCCGTTGCTTTCAGGGTATAACTCCCTGGGGAGACTTCCGTGAACAAGAACTCTCCATTTGCGTCGACGGTGAGTTGCCCTTTCCCCGCTCCGACCAGATCGACCTTGATCTGGGAGCGAGGTTGCGGGCGACCACTTTTAACGATCCGACCTTTGATGACTCCTTTTTTCGGTGCCTCGGGAGCGGGTGTTTCCTCTTTCATGGTCGCCATTGCAGGGGGAGCGGGGACGGCAATCTCCAGCGAGACTGGCTTCGATTCAATCTTGTTTCCAACCTGATCTGTCAGTGTTGCGAAAATCTGATATCGCTGTCCGGCCTGCAGTTTGTGCCCGGCCGGTGAAATCTCCACCTGCCAGGAATCATGTCCTGTTCGCACAGCATGCAGTGGCTCGGGTGTGAGTGACTGTCCAGAGATGGCGTGTCGAATCAGGACAGAGACTGTTTCCACCGCCGACAGATCCTCCGCCTGAATCACGACAGACAGATTCTCTTCCAATGCATACTTCAGCCGATTCGGTTTCAGGAATACCGATTTCACTTCAGGTGGACGCCCATCAAGAGCCACTTTGATGCTCTGGGCAGGGAACTCGCTCGTTCCTAACACCATCGCGGCGCTGATGGTCAGCTCGATATCTTTGTCAGCGAGCAGATTGAATTCCTGCTTCAGGTCTGCAACATCACAACGCACCCGAACGTCTCCTGATTCCGGATGGACGCCGAGAAACGTGAGTTGCTCCTGCCGGTCTGATTCAAACTCGACGTGATTGTTACTGAGTCGGCTTAATTCCAGAGAGATGCGATCGGCGTGATCGGTTCCAATGAACGCATCCTGCGGGGCATCCGCCTGCAGGTGAACGACCAGTCGGGAATCAGGAGCCAGCGGAGCCAGGAACGCCGGGCGAATTACCTCGCGCGGCTTCAGTTCTGATTCCGGGTTGGCAGGAATCGCCAAGGTTCGAGAGGCCTGGGGTTCAAATCGCCAGGGAGTTCCCTGTGCGGTGATGGCGGATATCGCAATCTCCTGCAGGTCGGTGACCGGTCGGACGACCGTCTGACCGGCGATTCCCTTGAAGACAAACGCTCGAGGATAACCGTCGACGTCCAGAGCAAACCGGTATTCCTGGCCTTCTTCAAGTCCGGCGACAAACACCGTCGCCTGACCATTTTCCAGACTCAGATCATCTTCCACGCTTCGCGGAGTCCCCTCCGGCAGGTTGCGGAGTTGCGACATTCGAACTTTCAGCGGAGTCGTCCCCCAGTCGTGCGGCACGGCCTGTAAATCGGGGCGACCGGTTTGCGGGTTCTGTTTCGGAGAAACGTAAGCCGTCACGCGACGCGCTGCCGGATCATACTCGGCACGGGCTTCGAGATACTGTCTGGGGTGTAGATGCGCCGTAATCAATGGCTGTACCGTAACAATTGGAGACGAATCCGACGGCGGCGTTCCGATCTCCCGAAGAACCAGCAGCAGGCCGTACTTCAATTGCACTGGCTCAGCAGGTTCGGCGGGGGGAGCAGGAGGTGCTGGAGGAGCATCCGGAGAAGCAGGAGGCTGAAAGGACTGCGGATCAAGCAGTTTGACATCCATGTTCTGCAACGGACCAATCTTCACACTCGGTGCCGTGGCAAGAATTTTCAGATCGGTACGGAGATTACTTCCCCGAGACATGACAGTTCGATGAAGCTGATCCAGTTCCTCAGTCGTCATCCCCCGTTTGAACGGCAGTGGAGACTCGATGAGATCCACTCGAAACTCCCGCTCGTGTCCGGATTCATTCTTCAAGAGGCACTGAATTTCATTGTCCCTGTTCGGATAGAAACGAATATCCTCCCCGATAAAGCCGGGGGGAAGATGGACCGAACGTGTGATCAACACGACGCGATTCGGAGTGGGAAGCCCGAAATCGAACGTCAGGCTTCTGGAATGAAACGGGTTTCTTGCGGCCAGTTTCAGTTTGGCAGTGAGTCGATCTTTCGCCAGACCAGTGGCCCGCACCTGAAAACGTAGAACATGATCGGCCGTCGCGGCAAGCGTGACCGATTGGGAGTTCTCCGGATCCAGCGACACCCCTCCCCCTTGCAGTGTCTCAACCCGCAGCCGGTGAACCTGCAGTGCCTCACGGTCATACTCAACATTGAAATGCACATCCACAGGTTGGGCACCGCGACGGGTCAGCCGGACTTCGATGGTTTTCCAGTCGGTGGAAACTCCTTGAACCGTCGCTCCGACAGCCGCGAGGTCAAGCCGTTCTTCGACGGGCCGCTCCGGAAAACGAACACTCGCAAAACAGCGACTGACCAGCAACTGCCCGCCGGGATTCGGTGTGAGCAATGCCAGTTGATATCGGGCTTCCTCACTGCAACTGGAGCAGCTCAGCAACAACTGACTCAACGGGGCCTCTGCCGGAACCTCCGCTGAAACAGCGGAAAGATGCTGACGAAGATTCGATTCAAATGCCCGATAGAGTTCCGCGTGATCCTGAGCACGGCGTCGGGACGGATCAGACTGCAACACTTCGGATAATCGTTGCTGATGCAGGTCACTTCCTGAGACCGCCATCAACGAGGTCTCGTCAGTCGCTTCAGACCGGATTCGTTTCAACAACAGGACTCGCGTTTCAATGGGAACAAGACTTGTGGCCAGAGTGTCTTGAATCATTCGACTGCGAGACAAACTGTCCAGTGCATCTTTTCGATCGAGGTCGACCGACAGTGACTTCACCTGATCCTCAAACGCCCTCATCAAATGCTGGGCAGCACGTTCGAACTGCTGTCGACTGGCTTCTCCTGCTGCCAGCCCCGACTTGAGATCGGTACTCGCCTGCAATGACCGGAACTGATCCTCAATGGTCAGTGACGATTCGAGAAGATCGCGGATGGGGCGAGAGTCGGTCGCTCGCGTTCGGCTGGAGAGCTGATGCCATCGCAATAATTGCGGGAGCTGATATTGAATATCGTGCAGCAGATTCCACTGACGTCGAACGTCGGGAGAGACCTTACTGAATTCGTCATTCAGCCGTTGCCGTTTCTGTGAGGAACAGAACTCCGTCCATTGCTGCTGCATCTGCGGCAGAGCTTCCGCGCTGGAGATTTGCCATGCGAGCGGCTCTCCGGCGAGAATCTGTTTCTTCAAGGCGACCAGAGAATCGGCGAATTGCTGAAACTGATTCGCCAGTTCGGACATCCGTTGCGGAAAAAGTTCCCGGGCCGTCCAGATGTTGCGTTCAATTTGAATCAGGTCTTCTTCGACTGCGTGCAGATGCTGTGGAGCGAAGTCGACCGGAGTGACGTTCAGTCCTTTCTCTCCCCGCGATTTCAATTCTCCCAGAGACCGCCAGGCCCGTTCCAGTTGAAACCACATCAGGCCTTCCGGGTCAGTTGGAACCGCGGGTGGAAGAGGAGCAACTTCTGGTGCTGGGACAGCAGGCTTGTCTGCTGTTTCCGGCTTCGTGGGTTTCGGGGGGGGAGCGACTTCAGCCGGTGCTTTCGGAGAAGAATCAATCGCTGGTGCCGGTGAAGGAGTTGCAGGAGAAGTTCTTTCATTCGATGCGGCGGGTATTGCTGCATCCACCGCAAGCAACGAAGGGAACGACGCCAGTTGAACAGATCGCAATGATCGGCGATGTGATAGGCCACGTGCCCGATCGAGTGCCGCAGTCGATTTCCCTGCAGCCTGTTTTTCTTCCGATGCTGGAACTGTTTCCTCAGACGCTTTTTCAATCAGGGCAACAGCGGCGAACAAAGAGGGATCTTGTTCCT
>DATMFC010000086.1:0-2793 GCA_035556335.1 Planctomicrobium sp.
GTTGTTCACCTTCAGCAATAACTTGAGCAATGGCTCGCTTCATCTGCAATAGGTTATGATCTACTGAAGAAATAAGCGGCTGCTCAAGCCCTGGAAATTTGAACCCGGGGCGGACGCGGTAGGCTTTGCGGGTGTTGTCGAAATACCAGGGGACTCCGGCCAGGGAGAGGGTCTGCAAGAGCCGGTAAATCGTGCGGCGGGAGCATTAGAGTTCTTCGGCCAGCGTGCCGACGTCCCAGCGGCCGTTCCCCATGATCAGATGCAACAGGCGCAGCAGCCGTCCCAAACGCTCGCACTGGCGAACGCGTCGATCGACATCGGGACGCTGTTTCCTGGCCATCACTCTCCTGCTCTGTTCCGGAATCGGAGATTCCTCAAAAAGCAGAGAATAGAGGAGAGCCGTGACGGCAGTGGGACACCGCAGATCCGCTGATATCAAAGATTTGAGAGCCGATTTCCGGGATTTTCGTGACCCACTGTTGGCAGGGACATCTGCAATGATGTGGGCTGGTTTGTGAATCCTCCCGTTCCAGTTCAAGGGCCTGCCCATGTCGCCACCGTTTTATGGACACCTTCCTCAACAGGGATTGCATCTCCTGAAGGATGCCTGGTTCCAGAAGAGTTATCTCCGCCAACATTCCGAGCAGATTGCGCAGCATCTGGAAGAAGCCATTGACGCGACATTCCATGCGGCTCAGGTTCGTTCAGGGAATTTCCGGCTCAGTCGATCCCCCAATCAACAGATGCATGAGACCAGTCGGGAACGGCGTCTGGAAGCGGCGATGTTGCAGCGATGGACTCCGCCGGGACTGTGGCCGCTCCCCGGGGGTTGGAATCGGTTGGTGGCCTTTCAAGTGCCGCTCTATGCTCAGCAGGAGCGGGGCCAATGGGGATCGATCGACCTCTTGGGAGCCACGGCAGATGGATTGCCGGTGGTCGTCGAGTTGAAAAAGTCTCCGGCCTCGGGGCCGGACGGACGAACGAGCAGATCCGAAACCCCACTCCGGATTGTGCTGGAAGGGGCAGCCTATGCCATCGCCCTCCGCAAGAACTGGAACCAGCGCTGGTTTCGAGAGGAATGGATCACCCGACTGCGTGAACTGAAAGTCGATGATCTGATCCTCGAGCGGCTTCCCGAATCGCTGACGACGGTTCCGATTGTCGGCGCGGCTCCGGCGAGCTATTGGCTGGACTGGTTACCGGTGACTGCCAAGGGGAGGAGCGAATTGGGGCCGGAGGTCTGGAACGCCTTTCGATCTCTGCTGGACGAACTGACGAAATTCCAACTGCCGGTCACCTTCGTCAGTGTCAGCGGCGAGGCGGAAAATCCGACACAACTCGCCATTCAGCCGCTGGAATTTCCTCCCACATGATTCGATGACTGACACAAAGTTCTTTCCCCCGGTCTGTATTGTTCGTCTCTGTCAGGACACCTGAAAGGGTTCTCCGTTCGTCGCCACGAACGCATTTGGAATGGTTTCGGCGAATTGGTGAGGATAAGCAGTGTGGATCGGGACGATCGTCTTCGGGTTCAACTGGGAGACGAGTGTCCGGATGTCCGCCGCCTGGATATGGCCGCTGGTGTGGAGGACCACAAGGGTCCCGTCACATTCCGTGAGTTTTGCCTGCACGGTTTGCCAGTCAGGGTGCTCCAGATATCCGGCCCAGCGGGAATAGATGCAGCAGGTTTGCGGTGGAAGCTGGTTCTCGAAATCACTGGCGAGCATGCTGGGACGGAAGACCATCAGATAGCGTTCGGGTGTCTCTCGGATCTCGTCCAGTCCGATCCGGGCCGGGAGATTGGCGAGATAGAACTTCTCCAGTTTCTTCGGCAATGAGCCCTGTTCGAAGAACTGGGGATAGAAGACCCGGATGTTTTTGTCCTGCCCCGGTTGAGGGAGGGAGAGTTCATTCCGGATGAGGTGCATGACGAACGCGGTGTAGGCATCGACGACCATGATCCGGTTGGTACGGATCGCTGTTCGGAGAAATCCGACCAGACGATCGACGTGCTGCGGGGAGAACGAAGCGAGTACCAGACTGGGAGACTGGGCCACCTGGGTGACGAGTTGTTCTTCCAGTTCGTATTCGGTCGGAAAGGTTTTTTCGTCCTGGCCGAAATGGGTCCCTTCCATCAGTAGCAGGTCGATCGGTCGGTCACGGAGGGCCTCCAGGAGGGAGCGGATCATCCCCGGTTTGCGGCCATGCAGACGCAAGTCTCCGGAATACAGAACCCGTTTTCCGGAGGCTTCCAGCAGGAAGGCGACTCCGCCATACACGGAATGATCAACCGGAAATGGCGTGATCAAAAGATCCTTCAGATGAACGGGAACGTTCGGGGTGATCACCCGGGTCCGGTCACGCGGTGCGGAGGTCTGGCGGGCGAAGAGGGCTCCGGCCAGCATCATTTTATTGGTGCCGGGTGTGACATAGATCGGAATGGACTCGTTGGTATGCTGAAGCAGACCGGTGTGGTCCTCATGAGCATGAGACAGGAGAATGGCATCGGGTGGGAGATTCCTGACAGCGGAATTGGTCCCCATTCTATTGTGATCCGACAGACCGACGAACAGGCCGGGAACTTTCGGCAGATAGCCAAATCCCAGTAACAGGTCCCTGGAAAATTTCTTCAGCATCCAGGGATCGTGCCGGTATTCCTGGAACGGCACCAGCGGCATGCCGACATCAAAGATGACCCGGGACTGATCGGTCGAGAGATCGATACAGTTCCCCCCAATTTCCGCTGCTCCGCGATGAATCGTAATCTGCATTTCGGCCCGTCTGCTTTTCTGT
>DATMFC010000087.1:0-4330 GCA_035556335.1 Planctomicrobium sp.
GTTGCCCTCCTCGACCGGAAGCCTTACTGGAAGGATTAATGCGGATTCAAGACAAGATTCGTGCCCGAAAACTGACGCGGGGAAATGAAGGAAGTTTGCCGGTTCCCCATCATTCCGGATATGTGAAGGCTCCTGAAATTATCCTTGCCTGAAACAAGTAAAACCAATGCGATCAGAAATTATCGCAAAAATTGTCGCTTTGTACTGAGATTGAAAAGACGAAATGAACAGCCTGCTGAAGATTGAAAATCTGCACGTCAACGTCGGCGAGACCGAGATCCTGAAAGGGGTCAATCTCGAAATCCGCCAGGGAGAGATCCACGCTTTGATGGGGCCGAACGGTTCCGGAAAAAGCACTCTTGCCTACACACTGGTCGGACACCCGAAGTACGAGATCACCGAAGGCTCGATCACCATCGACGGGACCGACGTCATCGAACTCGACCCGAGTGAACGGGCTCGCCTGGGAATGTTCCTTGCCTTCCAATATCCAGTCACCATTCCCGGCGTGAAGGTGGCAGATTTCCTGCGTCATGCCGTCACGAACGTACGGAATCCTGACCGCAAGGAAGGGGAAGAGCTGATCTCGATGCGCGAGTTCCGATCAGAACTGCGCAAGACCATGCAGGAACTGAATATCGAAGCGGAATTCGCTCGGCGTTACCTCAATGAAGGCTTCTCCGGCGGTGAGAAGAAGCGGATGGAGATTCTGCAACTGGCCATGTTGAAGCCTCGATTCGCCCTTCTCGACGAAACCGATTCCGGTCTCGACAGCGATGCCGTTCGGGTCGTGAGCGAAAGCTTGCAGAAGCTCTCCGGTCCGCACATGGGGGTGTTGATCATCACTCACCACGAGCGACTCCTTGAGTTCAATGTCCCACAATTTACACATGTCATGCTGGCTGGTCGGATTGTGGAATCCGGGAATGCCGCACTGGCTCATGAATTGCACGAACATGGTTATGCCGGTGTCCGCCAGCGTCATCCTGTCGCTGCCGCTGAAGAACAGGCCGCCAGCCAGAAGGAACCTGTCGCTTCCACTTAGAGCAACAGATCAAGAGAACAGCCATGTCCACCGCCACAATTGAACCAGTGAAAACGTCGTTAGTGACCGCCGAAATATATTCCGGCATGTCATTCGACGTCCCTGTGGAATTGGTGCGTGGAGAGATTATCGAAATGACGAACCCGGGCGCACGTCATGGAATTGTTTGTTCTCGTATTGCTTTTCAATTGGGAAAATGGGCTGAGTCCCAGCAATCCTGGTTGATCTGTACAAACGATTCCGGAGTTTTGATTCAACACAATCCCGATACCGTTCGCGGTCCGGGTGTGCTTGTCATTCATCAGGAGAAGCTGCCCGGTGGAGTGATCCCGAAAGGGCATTTAGCGGTGGCTCCGGAAGTGACTATTGAGGTCGTTTCCCCGAGTGACCGATGGGACAACATCCTTGAAAAAGTGTCCCAGTTTCTTCATGTCGGCGTCGGAGAAGTCTGGGTGATCGATCCCGAACATCGACGCCTGCACCTCTTCAAACGGGATGATGAACCGACCATTTTTAATGAGGACCAGACCTTTAAGTCGACACTGCTGACAGGATTCGAAATTCCAGTCAAAGAATTGTTTTCCGGTCTTTAAGCAACTCCTTACAAGACTCACTTTACCGATCTCATTCAATCAGAACGCTATCCCGACTTTCAATCGGAGAAGGCATTAGCAATATGGCTCCTACAGACACAATCACCGAAAAAACACACGTCCCCATTGGCGATTATCAATACGGGTTTCATGACCCTGTTGATAAATACGCATTCATGTCCCGTAAAGGACTCGACCGGGAAATTGTCGCCCAGATTTCAGAAATGAAAGGGGAACCGGCATGGATGCGGGATTTCCGCCTGAAGTCCTTCGATACCTTCGAATCCAAGCCGATGCCCAACTGGGGTGGGGACATGTCCGGAATTCATTTCCAGGACATTTACTACTATGTCAAAGCCAGTGAAAAGCAGGAAAAATCCTGGGAAGACGTTCCAGAAGATATCCGTGCCACTTATGAACGGCTTGGGATTCCCGAAGCGGAACGAAAGTATCTGGCCGGGGTCAAGGCTCAGTACGAGTCCGAAGTGGTTTACGGATCACTTCAGGAAGATCTCGCTAAGCAGGGAGTGTTGTTTACCGACACCGACTCCGCGCTGAAGCTCTATCCAGAACTCTTCAGAGAATATTTCGCGACGGTCATTCCGCCGGAAGATAATAAGTTCTCGGCATTGAATTCGGCGGTCTGGTCCGGAGGATCATTTATCTATGTTCCTCCCGGCGTGAAGATCGACTTCCCGCTGCAGGCTTACTTCCGGATTAACACCCAGAACATGGGTCAGTTTGAACGGACATTAATTATCGTCGACGAAGGAGCCAGCGTGCATTATGTGGAGGGGTGTACCGCTCCCACATACAGTAGCGACTCCCTGCATTCGGCCGTCGTTGAAATTATCGTCAAACGAAAAGGACGCTGTCGTTACACGACGATTCAGAACTGGTCGAACAACGTCTACAACCTCGTTACCAAGCGAGCCATGGCATACGGCGATGCTCTGATGGAGTGGATCGACGGCAACCTGGGTTCCAAGCTGACGATGAAGTATCCCGCCGTCTGGTTAATGGAACCGGGCGCCCGCGGAGAAACCTTGTCGATCGCCTTCGCCGGTCCAGGCCAGCATCAGGATGCCGGTGCCAAGATGGTTCACTGTGCTCCCAATACGTCGAGCCGGATCGTTTCCAAATCGATCAGCAAAAATGGGGGTCGATCCAGTTATCGTGGCCTGGTCAAAGTGGAGAAGGGAGCCGACAACTGTAAAAGCAATGTTGTCTGTGATGCTCTGATTCTCGACCCGGAAAGTCGAAGCGATACCTATCCGTACATCGAGGTGATGGAAGAGAACGTGGCGATGGAACACGAGGCTTCTGTCTCCAAGATTGCAGAGGAACAGTTGCTCTATCTGATGAGTCGCGGTCTGACTGAAGCGGAAGCAAGCGCCATGATCGTCACTGGCTTCATCGAGCCCCTCGTCAAAGAACTGCCGATGGAGTACGCCGTTGAGTTGAACCGGCTCATCGAACTTCAAATGGAAGGCAGCGTCGGGTAAGGCTTTCACACGACAGTAATGATCGGGGAATCGTCTTGTGAATCCCCGATCATGCCTTACTTGTCCGGTTGTGTGCGGATTGTCGATAAGGCTTCCTCATTGGGAAACCTGCTGCTAAAATTCGCCCGAAATGTTGTGACATTCATCAGTGCCGGTCACTTTTGAGCGCCAGTTCATTTGTTGTCATGCATTGAATGAAAACGACGTGTCCCCGTAGCTCAGCTGGATAGAGCGTTAGCCTCCGGAGCTAAAGGTCAGAGGTTCGAATCCTCTCGGGGACGCTTCTTTTTTACTGTGCTTTCTGTACAGATGAACAATTCTCAAAGGACGTTTTGTGTCCTTTTGTTCACGTGTTATTCGTGGAGACGGTGCTGTGATCGAAACAGACCGGACGTTCCGTGCATTCGTCGCTGGGGATTCAGGCCATACGGTCGCTGAAATTCACTTTCTTCAAAAGTTCACTCCCTGGATTTCCGATCACAGGCAGACCCCATGTAGAGCAGGTTGCTCTAAATATTCAGTGACTCACAGGAAATCATTCCGCGATGCTTGAACGTGATGCGACAGTTGAAGATCTGGAACAGCTCCACACCTATGTGCATGAACACCTGTGTGAATCAGAGAATTTGCTGGCTGATCAATTTCGCACCACCCGCCGCCCCTTGTTCACTCGAGACGTATTGTGCGGCATCGAGTTCTCTTTGCAGGGTCTCCGAGCCATTCGATTAGGAGCCATCTGGGCCGCAGACCAGAATGTCATCTACTTCTATAACGCCAAAGGGGAGCGGGCCGTTAAGGTAAAACTATCTCAGCGGTTTCCCATCGAAACTACGGAATCAACTCTCGCTCCGGCATAGAGCAAGCTGCTCCACGTAATCGCTACGTCAGGTCTCCTTCTCCGGAGCCATTTGCGTAAGAGGTTGTTCGAATGGCCAGCGATAAAGCTGGTCCCCCTGTTTGACAATAATGTAGGTGGGACCAATTGTTTGCAGTGTCAGATTAAAATCGGCAACCTGAAACTGGTCCCCGGCATGGAGCACGGTCGTGCGATTCGTGGCACGATCATAAATCCATGCTTCTTCTTTTCCGTTTGAACGGATAATGGATCCCGTTAAATACGTAAAGCGCGCGCTGTCTTCCTGTAGAACGATGGGAATTGTTACTGTCGTGGACTCCGGAAGTTCGTC
>DATMFC010000088.1:0-1663 GCA_035556335.1 Planctomicrobium sp.
CCGGGCAGTGGATTCACGGTTCTCCTGCACTTGCCGCGGAGTGGACTGCCGCACATAGACAATCGCCATCCGTTCCCAGTGCCAGGGCTGGAGCTTGGAAGAGATCAATGTGGTCGGTTCAGACCTGCTGATCTCCTGCGACGCGGGAACCGTCCTGGCCATCGAGAGGGTGTTACTCATCGCTCTCCTCCCTGGTGAGAAGAGGAGCGGGAAGCGCCGCGATCTGCCGGGCGATCATCTGCGCCAGCGTCACTCGGATCGCCTGTCGCTGACGGGCGGGGAGATGCGGCCACAACTGATCCTGTTGCAGAACCGGATTCTGCTGTGCTGGCTGCGGGCCGACTAACGGAACTCTGGCTGGGGGGGGAACGGCGTCGTGGTGGGGCATGACTCACCTCCTTGTTCTGGCGATCGGCGTTCCTGACACCACCTGGCCAGCCTGAGCAACGCCGCAGCGCTCACTCTACCCTCGGACAGGTGTTCAGAACAGACCGAGTTGTCCTCTCCGTTGCACTGAGGTGCAGTCTGCGTTCGTTTTGACTCGCATCGTTGGAGAACTCCGAAAAATGGGCATCCAGAAGGTCAGCAGGCAGACGGTTCGGAACATCCTGAAGGAAGAAGGAATCCGACCGGTTCCTGATCGCACATCTGACACATGGCAGAATTTCGTGGATCGTCATGCCAAGACACTCTGGGCCACGGATTTCTTCTCCGTGAAAACAGTCACTCCCCGAGGGCTGAAAGAGATGTATGTCATGGTCTGGCTATGCATGACGACCAGGGAAGCCATTGTTTCCGAATCGACGGAACATCCGAATTCCGCCTGGGTGGTCAAACAGACGGAAGCCTTTTTGGATCAGACTCTGAACCGCGACGATAAGCCGTCGATTATCATGCACGACTGGGATGCCAAATTCACCAAGGAATTCGTCGCCAAGCTGGAAGAATATGGTGTCCGCCACAATGCCTTACCGAAGGCGTCTCCAAATCTGAACGGCAGATGCGAACGGTTTGTGGGAACCATCCGCTGGGAATGCCTGGATAAGTTCGTCATCTTTGGGAAGCGTCATCTGGACTACCTGTGCCAGGAATTCACCCACTATTACAACGAGAAACGATCACACATGGAGTGCGGTCATTTGCCCCCGCTGGCCGACGTTCCTGAGGAAGTGGACACTCTGAAACCCACTGAGGTACGAGTTCGAGAGTACGTTGGCAGACTGGTGAAATCATTTGAACGGAACGCGGCATAGCCCCGTCTTCAGGCGATGCTCTGTTCGAACCAGTTGTTAAATCCGGTGTCGACAACCTGTTTTGATGATCATGAGAATCAGTGGCCATCTTGAACAGAAGGCCGAGACGGCTACACTTCATCCCTGATGACTTTCCGCAAACGTGCCAGTCAGATTGGTGAATCACGATCTGCGAAACGCTTTCTGAACATGCCATTCACTCCCCGGCCACTCCCGACTTCGATTCAGCAGTTGTGTGAACGATTGGATGCCGATTCCCGGCTGGTGGCCCATCTTCGTCTGGTTCACGACGTTGCTGTGGAGATTGTCGATGGCCTTCGCCTGCGATTTCCTTCACTGGAAGTGGAGCAGGAAGCTGTATTCTTTGGGGCGGGCTCCCATGACTTGGGAAAGGTGTTTCATCCCGAGGA
>DATMFC010000089.1:0-5646 GCA_035556335.1 Planctomicrobium sp.
CGACACCGCCCGCGAAGCGGGAACCCCTCTGGTGTTTGTCGTCTCTGATGGAAACATCGAAACGGCCGGAACCAAGTATCGCAAAATGTGGCTGCACATTGGGCAGGTGACCGACAACCGGGACACCAAAGGTGTCGGGAAGATCGATGTCGAAACGTTCCTCGGCCCATGCGCCAACGCTCCCACAACGGTCACCGTCTCCGGCGGTGGAGGCTGAGTTTAGAAGAAGGGGTCAGGGGTCAGGATTCAGGGGCCAGAGAATAAAAATGCGTTCCTGTTCTTCCTCTGGCTCCTGATCCCTGAATCCTGATCCCTGTCCCCTGTT
This sequence comes from Planctomicrobium sp., assembly GCA_035556335.1. GTDB lineage: Bacteria > Planctomycetota > Planctomycetia > Planctomycetales > Planctomycetaceae > Planctomicrobium. Next base: position 326 of record DATMFC010000089.1, read on the forward strand.
TGAGTACCAACCATGACGCCAGACGAAGCCCGCCAACAGTTCCTCAAAGACTGCCGGATTCATCAGTCGGAGTTCATCACCGTGAAGCGGGAAACCCTGTTGCTCGCCCTGCAGGTCCCGGATGAAGTCATGGAATCCGGACAAAACACCAACGCGGCCGGTGCAGTCAAAGAGCGTAGACCAAAGCGAACGAAGCCCGTCCTGACCCCTGAATCCTGACCTCTGACCCCTCATTTCCCATGCACCGATTTGAAGCTGGAAACCGTGAATTCCGCATCTCCCTGCACCTGGATGCAATTGATGCAGTCCGGGACAACGTGACGGACTCCACCGGAAAGCCGGTCGATCTTCTCGAAATCATTGACGAGCTGAACCAGCCGATCGATGACAGCGCGAGCCTGTTGAACCGGATCCAGATGGATCGCCGGTTGATGATCAACATCGTTTATGCGGCGGTGACGGCCGACGATCCGGACCTGATCACCTCCCGGGAGTTCCGGAAGCTGATGACTCCGGATGCCCAGGGGGCGGCCTCGGAAGCACTGATCCGGGAAATCATCAGCCTTTTTCCACAACCCAGACAGGGGACGGTCCTCGCGATCTGGGAACAGATGACGACGATCCAGAACACGATTCAGGAGATGATCCGGAAGGAGGATGCGGAGACGACGGGGGCACTCCTGAACGTACTGGCCGACCCGCAACTGCTCGACAACTTGTCTGGCAGCTCGCCGGAATCCTTGGCGTCCACCCCGGACGCATGAAGTTCAATGAACTGGTGGATCTGGCGTACTGGCACAAGATGGAACGCTGGAACCACACGTCGGAGATCCTCGCGATGATCGCGAACACCATTCCCGGCGGATCGTCGTTTACTGCGGAACAGTTCCATCCATTGATGCAGGAAGAAGCCCGCGAACGGACGGCCCCTGTGAACACCATTTCGTATCTGGAGAGTGTTGGGTTGTAAATGTCTGCGAATCGCATCAAAGCCGGTGAAGCGGCGGTCTCCATTTCGACGCAGGACAACACGAAGCCGGGTATTGACCGGGTTCAGCAGAATTTCTCCGCGCTGAGCAAATCGATCCGCAAACAGTCGGAATCGACTCAGAAGATTACCGCCGCTGCTGCCGTGACGGCCGGTCGGGACGCGATTGTCGAGCAACAGAAACAGTTCAAAATGCTGGAAGGCGCGGCAAAGAACGCCGAACGCCGTGCGAACCGTCTCTATAAGGCTTACACGTCTCCCGGCAACAAGTCTGTCAAAATTGAGGACGTGCAGGGAGCCCGGCAGGATACTGATTTCTGGAAAGCGAAAGCCGATCAGGGGCTGGCCAAGCTGGAACAGTTGAAGAAGCTGCAGGCCGAGCTGGAACAGTCGGCCGACGTTGCCGCCGCGAAACAGCAGCGACGCGATGATCTGCGGATCATTCGTGCCAGAGAACTGGCCGCAGCGATGGCGAAGCAAAACACCATTGCGGGGACCAATGCCGCCGCCGGGTCCGGTGCCGTTCGTGCCGCGATGGCATCCGGCACGAACCAGCACAAAATCACGACGCTGGCCAGCACGGCCGAGGCGGACAAGCTCACCCGTTCTCTCTCTCAGCAGAATGGACTGGTCAACACTCAGGTTTCGGCCCTGATGTCCCAGCTCCGGACGATGCGGGCCTCCGGCGCCGCATCCGCCGCACAAGCTCCGGTGATGCAGACCATTCGCGATCTGATCGCACAGCGCCGGGAACTGGAACAGCAGATCAATCAGATTACGGGGGTGCGTTCCGGACTCGAATCCAAAGAACTGGCGGCGGAACAGCAGATTGCGGCTGAGAAGACCAAGCAACTTTCGGCAGAGCAGCAGGCTGCCAGGCTGGAGCAGATTCGAGCCGCACAGGCGGACGCACGGGCCAGAGCCGAACGGGACGCTGCAGGAGCCCAGAAAGCGGCCACGGCATCAGGGAATGAACAGGTTCGTCTGGCACTGTCTCAAGCGGCTGCACAGCAACGCATCACCTCTTTAGGATCGACCAAAGAAGCGGACCGTCTGACCGCTTCATATGTGTCCCAGCGAGACACGCTCAATTCCCAGATTCCCGCCCTGATGTCCCAGCTCCGGACGATGCGGGCCTCCGGCGCCGCATCCGCCGCACAAGCTCCGGTGATGCAGACCATTCGCGATCTGATCGCACAGCGCCGGGAACTGGAACAGCAGATCAATCAGATTGCGGGGGTGCGTTCAGGGCTGGAAGCGAAGGAGCTGGCCACCGAACAGCGGATCACGGCGGAGAAACAAAAGCAGGAGCATCTGGACCGCATCAACGCGAACAAAGCGGCTCAGGATGCAATTACGGCTCCCAAACGCAACCGGGCCGGATGGAACGACAATGGCGGTGTAAACTGGGGGAACACGCAGGGTCTCAGCACGGCGACAATGTACAAGTACGCCAAGAGTGTCAAAAACGTGCAGTTTGACTCTGATGGTGCCTCCATTGCTTCGGCTCGGTTTGCACGCAGTCTGGGGGGTGTTGGAGGCGGAGCCGGTAAAGCCCAGATGGCTTTGCAGCAGATGATTTTTGCCGTCGACGACGCAACCACGTCGTACGGTATCGGTGGACTGGCGGGCGCCGTGAGAGGCGCGGCAAACAATGTGACGATGGCGGCATCTGTCATTGGGGGACCGTGGGCTCTCGCGGCAGCGGTCGCCGCAACTGCCACAGCACAACTCTATCTCACCTTCAACAAAACGGCAGACTCTGCGGACAAATTCACGGATGCTCTGGATCGTCAAACAGATTCGATCAAAAGGATGATCGACTTCCGAAGAGAGCTGGCAGAGCTTGAGTTTCAAGGTGACTCCAAACAATCTGGAAAAGCGCTCGAGAATCGACATCATGACAGCGAGATTCTGAGTCGTCAGAAAAAACTCGTGTCTCAAGAAATCGACGAATGGGCCAGCAAGATCAACGACCATAGGGATCGAACATGGGCGGAGTTTACTGACGCATGGACCTTGGACTGGGTGGCCCAACTGTGGGGAGGTCGAGGGGTATTTGAAAGTACCCGAGACTCCACTTTCCTGCAGAAACAGAAGAAGGAAGCGAAGGGAAGGCTTACTGGGAAAGATAGTCTGCAGGAACGTTATCAAAGGCTGGACCGGGAACACACTCAGGTCACATCCGAAATATCGGATCTGGAAAAGACTCACAATAATAAAGTGAAAAACGAGGATCGGATAAAGTGGCAAAAGGCCCAATTGGAACAGCAGGAAAAGCAACGGAAAAAATTAGTCGATCAGATTCGCTACCAGAAGGAACTGAACGACCTCGTGCGGTCCAATCGCATGGAACTGATGAAGATTGCGGATCCTCGATCGTTCCAGAAGCTGGAAGTGATGCAGGAGGATGTCGAGAACCGGAAGCGTCTGAAGTTTCTGAGACAGTTCGATTCCATCACTGATGCCGATATGTCGCGTCAAAACAGCCTGATTTCCGTCGCGACACTCAAGAAGCTCCATGATCTCGACCAGTCCGACCCGCTCAAACGGATGGGTCGGGATATTGAGGGGGAGATGAATGACAAACAAGGTCAACGCCGCCGGATTCTTGATCAGGCACAAGAGCGTCTGTTCGAATTGCAACAGCAGGCAACGCTGAATCCCGGTCAGGCGAAACAGATTCAACAGTTACGCGGAGGAGCCGTGCGCAGCATGGCCAAGCAGATGCTAGCCCTTGATTCCACGCGCCAGAACCAGCCGAACACCGCCACCGAAGCCAACACCACGGAAGGAATGCGGGCCGTCATCGCCGCCACCTCCCGTGATAATAATTCCCCCATGCAAAAGATCTGGCAGGGAATCATGAATGGCAACCAGCTCTCGGAGGATCAGAAACGTCTCTGGGAAGACTTCATGAAAGAGACCAAGAAAGGCCCCGTCCTCGTCGTAAAACGTGTGAATTGATCCCCCTCCCCCCTCTCCCCTGAATCCTGACCTCTGACCCCTTCCCCTTCCTATGGTCGCATCCGTCAAACGTTTCGCCTACGTCCGTTCCGCCGAGTTCACTGAAGATGAAAACGGCGTGCGGGAGTATCGTGATTATTACATTGCGGAAACCACGGAACGGGTCGGTTCCATTGCCGCCATTCGCCGTCGTCGACCCGATCTGCAGCGATGGCAGCCGCATCCGGAAGACCGTGACGCGCTGGTCCGCCGGTTCGCACTCCAGCAACGGAAACACTCCCTGTTATGGGACATCACCGTCGATTATTCCACGGCTGCCGGAGAAGAGGAAGATAACCCGCTCGACGTCGCGGCCCGCATCGAAATGGGAGAGACAACACAGGCCAATCCGGTGGCTCGTGACACGAATGGCCGGTGGTTGGTGAACACCGCCGGAAAGCCGCTGGAGGGAGTGACCGAAGATTTCTCCTTCGTGACGCTGAACGTGACGAAAAACATCGGACCATGGCCCGCCTGGCTGCTGCAATACCGGCAAGCCGTGAATTCCGACGCGATTCGTATCAAAGGGCTGACTTGTGCCCCCAGAACGCTGAAGGTCGGCTCTCTGACGATCGGAGCAGAGCAACTGTTCGGTGATGATCTGGTCTACGCCGAACTGCGAATGAACCTGATTTACAACGAGGACACCTGGGACCGCTGGTTTCTCAATCGGGGACTGGAAGAGGTGGCGTTCACGATAAAACCCAACCTGAAAAACAAGGGAAGAAAAACGGTGGAATACTTTCATCAGGGCTGTGTTGACAGGATGTTTCAACCAGTCTCGGAACCGGTCTTTCTCGACGAAGACGGTTGCCAGCATCGTGTCGACGCCGAGGGAAAACGGGTTTCCCTGAAACAACGTGTTGACGCCGCACTGCGAGGAGAGTCGATCGAAATGAACATTAAAGTCAAACACCCCCTCGATCCCGAAGACATCATTTTCCTGCGCAAGCAACTGCGAAAACCGATGCCGTTCAGCGTCCTTCCTCTCCGCTGACCCCTGAATCCTGACCCCTCCCCCGTGACTCACCTGCAATTTCCCTCGTGACCGACCATAACGGAGCCATCATGTCTGAACCCATCCTCATCAACGAATGGCGCGGCGACGCCGAGGGAACCATGCACACAGCCACTATTACGATCCTGCTGGCCGTTGTCGGCGGGAATTATGCGGTCCGGGTCAATGAACAGGACTCCTATTCCTACCGGGCCGTGAACGGTGACAGTATCCAGACCATTGCTTCGCAGCTCGGCACACTTCTCGCCTCCAGCAATTGGGGGACGACAGTGTCCGGTAACGCCATCACACTCACGGGCACGACTCCCG
>DATMFC010000090.1:0-3813 GCA_035556335.1 Planctomicrobium sp.
CCCAAGCTCTGCAGCTTTTTTCGTCAATCGTCGTAAGTCTTGAATTTCCGTTGATGCGGAGTAGACACCATTACGTGTTGCAACCACTTCTCCTTCAAGGCATTGTGATTTAACGTGCAAAAAGCTGTCTGGCTTGGGAACGAGGAACAGCGACTTCCCGCTTGTCTCCACAGCAATCGCAACTTCATTCCACTAAAGTGTTACCGAATTTTGAATTTACCCCCACGATGTCCGTCAACTTATTCTTTTCGCAAAACCTGAGAATTCCAGGACATTTTGAGAAGGTATCAAAAAAGAAACGGCGGCATCATGCCGCCGTCACTCGTCCCCCCGGGAAGAGGGATTTTTCTGTCATGTATCAACTCTGCCCCCGTCAGGGCAGTTCACACCTGGTCTTAACTCTTTTTCGTCTCGTTGTTTGCGGAATCATCCGAATGAGCCCATATTGTGGCGATCGGCGAGATCACTCAGGACGCCCCGGAGTGATCTCGCAAAACGTCAACCACAATTCAGTTCAATTCCGAGGAATCGTGACCCCCTTCGGCTTCGTTTAAATCCTGGTCTTCTTCCCAGACATGGAACGCTTCGTAAATGTCGGACGAAACCAGAACGGCTGGTTCCGTGCCGAGGACCATGGTGATGGTCGTCGCTCCGAGGACGCAACGTAATTCCCGAAGCAGAGGCAACGGGGCCATTAGCGTGTTTCTGGGCAGATCACGACACTCCTGAAGATCTAAACACGCCAAATTTGAGAGGGACATGGAACACACTCCTGATGCTGTTGGACTCTCGCGGAAATGACCTGAACGGGTTTCTCGCGGCCACTTCTGATACGTATGTTCTCGCCGACCGCCCAGAACTTCAATATTTCTTCCCCCTTGCCGAGAGATTTCTGTAAATCGTCTGTTCAGCGCAGCAGTTAAGAAGAATCTTCCTGTCACATGTTTTAGGAAGCCTGGAGCGTTTGGGAATGCATTTCAAAATAGAGAGGACAGATCAGGAGGAATACAACGAACAGTCCTGATTTGTGATCCGCTGATTTCGCCAGTGACTGCCGGAATCATGCCGAGGTGACTGAGAAAAGAACTCTCGCAAATACCGGCAGGGGGAAAATGAAACGGTCTCAAACCTTGATTGACACAATACTCCTGATTTATGCTGACGTATTGACCTCACCATGGCGGGTTTGTCCCCGCCGTAACCTATCCCGGATGATTCATGGTAGGGTGGGTCAAAGTCGCGTAACGTGATGGTGGGGCGTTGCCAACGGCCGATTGTGCTTGCGGCGGTCTGTGTTCATTTGGAAGTGAATCCTGCGACTGAAGACCCACCGCACGATCATATTGGCTCGACCCACCCTACAAGTGCTCAGCCTGAGTGAATTTGAAACGCTTGCAGTCCGATGCATTCGAGGTCATGTCTCGACATTAAAAAACTTTGTAAACAGAGAGCCAGACTCATGTTCCAGCAATTCCAGTGTCGCACTCTTTCCGCAGTGGTGATCGCGGCCTGTCTTTCACTTCCCTCCTGGGGATCGCAGGCACAGGGAGAGGATGCCAAGGTTCCTGACCCGGCCGTCGTGGACGCGATTCGGAAATCCGGGGGAAACGTCATGCCATTAGCGCAAAACGATTCCCGACTGGATGTCACACTGCATCTTGCCGGTGAGAAGGCGAATGATGCAATTCTCGCACAAGTGGCACGACTTCCAAACGTGGTCTGGCTGAACCTGGCGGGGACCAAAGTCACAGATCAGGGGTTGGAACAGCTTGCCGGACTGAAGTCGCTGGAAAAACTCCATCTCGAACGGACAGAGATCACCGATGCCGGTTTGGCTCATGTTGCCAAACTCGAAAACCTGACCTATCTGAATCTCTGCGGCACCAAAGTCACTGACGCCGGACTTGCCCATTTAAAGGGGCTCAAAAAGTTGACGCAACTGTATGTCTGGCAGACAGAAACGACTGACGCTGGAATCGCTGTCTTGAAAGAAGTTCTGCCGAAAGTGGTCGTCATCGGTGCTGCAATTCCTTTCACTCCTCCACCAAAAGAAGAACCGAAGCCGGAAGAGAAGAAACCGGACCCCAAACCCGAAGAGAAGAAGCCTGAGGAAAAGAAACCTGAGCCCAAACCGGAAGAAAAGAAGCCGGAGCCTAAGCCTGAAGAAAAGAAACCAGATGCCAAGGCTGAAGAGAAAAAGCCCGAGGCAAAACCGGAAGAGAAGAAATAAGGAGCGGAATCACGCCGTTCCGATCGGATTCCGGAAGAGACGCACACCCCGTCAGTGTGGGGATGATGTCTCTGACTGCGTCATGGTCACGGTCGGTTGAAGGTGGGGTTTCACGAGGCTTTCCATCTCCGGATACCCCGCTGCTCCACGAATCACTGCGACGACCTGCCCCTGGCGGAAAATCAGGACATAGGGAATCGCATTGACATCATAGAGTGCGGCGAGATCTTTGTGTTCGTCGATGTCTACTTTCACGATATCGAGTTGACTGCCGTAATTCTTCTCGATTTCCGCGAGTGTCTTATTCAGGAACTGACACGGTCCGCACCATGTGGCAGTGAAATCGACCAGAACCGTTTTCGGGTTGTTGATGACCTGTTCCTGAAACCAGTCATGCGGGGGACGAATCTGCGACAAACGCTCCAGATTCGCCTGAGACTGCGAATTTTCTGGCAGAATATTCAACACCAGCAGCACCAGTACGATGCCCACACCAATGAAAATCAGAGTACGGGGCATGTGCTATCCTGCTCTACGTTCATGACCGGAACGTACGATTAAAGAGTGCCTTTGAATCCGCTTTTTAGAGCCGCGAACAAAAACCCCTCAAACGATGAAAATTCCCTTCCGCGAGCGGATCGGGGTCCGTTTTGTTAAGGGTCTTATTACCGCTCCCCGCAAATCTGGGAACAGATTGTCTTGTGATGATTGCCTCATCTCCCCTTGATCCGGCTGAGGCCCGATCAGGTCAGAAGAAGGGAAAGGAACCACGAATAAAACGAATCGCACGAATTTCTGATCAGCATTCATCAGGAATTCATTCGTCAGATTTGCTCGATTCGTGGTTTCTGAATTCCTGAAAATACTTCAGGACGATTTGTTCAAATGAGTTGTTCCCTGATTTACGGGGAGCAGTACTTAGCTCTTGAATGGACCGCTGATGATTTCCACCAGTTTTCCACTGACAGGATTCAACTGATTGGAAGTTGCCGTGTGTTTGACGAGGTCGATCATCACCATTCCGCAAACCAGCAGCAGGAGACTGGCCAGTGTCAATCCGATGAACGTCGGCATTCCCCAGTCCGCGTCTGCAGAAGACTGATGGCTTGCACCCGCTGAAATGGGACTGATGGAATCGGTCCCTTCGAATGCATCTTCACCCGCGTCGAAGACGTCCAGATCCTGATCATCCTCGAAGGATTCCCCTTCGAATTCGAGATCTTCCCCTTCTTCGAAGTATTCCCCGCTTTGTTCTGTTTCTTCATCCAGAGTGAAGACGTCGTCGGTTTCGTTCTGGAGATCCATGACGCCGGTGACATCGGCATCGGAGGTCGCAAAATCGTCGTCGAGAGCGGGAATTTCCAGATTGGTCTGGTCGTTGTCATCGTCTCCGAAGATATCCATCATCGGGACGGTCCCGTGATGTTCATCTTCGTCACTCAGAAAGCCACTGTCAGCGAGTGAAATCCCGCTTTCAACCGCGTCGAGAGAGATGCCACTTTCACCGGCGTCCAGCGAAATTCCGCTTTCATCATCCAGCGCGAGTGTGAGTCCGGCATCATCATCATCGTTGAGATCCAGGC
>DATMFC010000091.1:0-4344 GCA_035556335.1 Planctomicrobium sp.
GACAATTCATTGCCCTGAAAAATGGGATACTGAATCTGTCCGGTGTTCTGTCCGGACAACAAAACGTCCTCTTGCCACATTCCCCCAATTGGTTTTCTCCCGTCTGCCTGCCATACGATTACAACCCGGACGCCCAATGCCCTCGCTGGTTTGACGCTCTGATCACAAGCTTGGAGGGGAATTTCGAACTCACATGTCTACTGCAGGAGTGGTTCGGATACCTCCTGACCAAAGGGACACATCAGCAAAAATTCGCGATTCTCTATGGCGAAGGAGGGACCGGGAAATCAACAACCTGTGCCGCGTTATCGGCGATGCTGGGTGATGCGAATGTCTCGAGTGTTTCTCTCGAAGACCTTGGGTCACGGTTCCAGCTCTACCGCACTCTCGGAAAGTTGGCCAACGTCTCGGCAGAAACAGAGGAAATTACGAAAGTCGCGGAAGGCCGGTTGAAGGCACTGACGTCCGGTGATCCTGTTCCGTTCGAGGAAAAGGGAAAACCGATCTTCGACGCAACACCGACGGCCAGACTCATTTTTGCGATGAACAATTTGCCGCGATTCACAGATCGCAGTTCCGGGCTTTGGCGTCGGCTGATCCTCATTCCATTCGACAAGGTTATTCCAGAATCAGAGCGGGTTCGTGGAATGGACAAAGCGGAATGGTGGATTCAGCAGGGGGAAATGCCTGGGATTCTAAACTGGGCGATCGAAGGACTGAAGCGGCTTCAGAAGGCTGGATTCACGAACTCCGATCGATGCCGGTCGCTGATTGAATCGTATCGTCGGGAAAGCAATCCGGCCCGGGCATTTCTGTTGAAGAACTATCGTGAACATGAGGACGGCGTTGTTGTCACGCGTGACGCGTACCAGTCCTATCGGAACGAATGTTTGAACTCCGGAACCCAGCCATTGCACGAGGCAAATTTTGGGAAGGAGGTTCGACGGACGTTCCCCAAAGCAGTTGCGAAACGCAAACGAATTGAAGGAGTGCCGACGCACTGCTACGTGGGGATATGCGAAGGACCATCTGAAGAAGAGTCAAAAGAGGAAAATTTGCCCTGAACATGTTCCGGGTGTTCCGGGGAAGTTCCGGGGAATGTTTTATAACTCGGAACACCTTAAATACTGTCTCGACAATACATTACATAAACTGTTCCGGGTGTTCCGTGTTATTTAGTTAATCTCTACATAACTTCAGGAAGTAAATTCGCAAACAAGAATAATGCGGTATTAGGAATCCTAATAATGCAGTGAGAGCGACTTAAAATTCACCCGGAACAGCGCACACCCGGAACAGGTAACTATGACAAGAGGAGGAGTGATGCGGGAATATATCCTTCCAGAAAGCGAACAGGATACACCTTCAGACGATGATCTGGATTCTTCAATGCCTTCATCATTTCTTAAATCTGTTCCATCACCTGAACAGATCGTAGAACGGGCTGCAGAGATTCGAGCAGGATGGACCGTTCAACAGCGAGCCAGGAATCGTGCTGATCTCATCAAGGCGGGGGCCACGGATCGGATCGAGGGCTTTCGATGGCCGGATGAAACGCCGGAATCAACAGAGATTGAAAACTGGGATGATGAGGACGAATTCGAGGAAATTCCCTAGCGAAGCCGCAATCGGTCGCGGGTCCTCCTGGCGAAAAATTAAACATGCGTCGAGCCCCCGAGCTCGCGCCGTCATAGACACAGTTAGTTAGTCGCCCCTTTTCTCACAACTCCCGGTGAATCATGGCTTTGAAGCGTAAAAACACGAGGAAATCCGCCACGCCGCTGCGGTGTCCGGTTTGTGGTGATGGCCGAATGTCTGTCGCAAAAACGGAGAGCAGATCAACGCGAATCTGGCGAACACGGGAATGCTCTTCCTGTGGTCAGCGGTTCAAGACTCGCGAGGAATTTCATGGCGTTCGTGTCTTCGGCGACGACGAGGATACATTTAGCCGTCAGAACGATTAGTTATTCAAAATGTCTTAGTACTGTTGTTCAGAACCCAAATCATTGTGTGTAGCATTTATTGTGTCATCACAAATTCGCGGAGAACAAAAATATGCCACAACTGACTTTAGGTAAGCTGAAACAGCAGCTCAAGACGCTTGATGTAGGATCAAACATAGAGCACTTGCGGAAACAGATTGCGGGTCGAAAAAGCCTGCGGGCAGAAGTAGATCAACTCGCCATTGAACTGCGGCAACGTCAAGAGAAAGTGGATAAAGGGGAATTGCCCGCCTATTCCACCTGGGAAATCCGAAGAGAGATTGATGCTCGTCTGAAAACGCTGAATATCGACTATGACATCAAGATCATTAACGACTTGTCCAAGTTCAACAAGGACGCTCAGTTGATCCTTAACAAGCTCCATTACGATGAGCGAGAAGCCTCCTGGCCTGCCCAGAAAGCCCGCGATGAATTCAGAAATCTCCGGCCGCTGATGGAACAGGAGGTTCGTCGCCAGGAGGAAGCTATTCGGAGATACGCCAGCGTCATTCGAGGCGGCCCGTGGGAGCCGGACCCTCCGCATGAACGTGAACAGCGGAAAATGATTGCCGTGCTTGAGCAGTTCAAAGAGACAAAGGAGAACGAAATCCGCAGTGCAGAGAAGACGCTCAACCGCCTGACTGCTGCCTACGAAGAAGCCCGGTACAACATGGAGTTCTTCCGGCATTGGGCGTTTACAGGAAGCCTCGACGGACCGCAAAAGCCTACTGCTGTGTCTGCACTGACGACCACTTGAAGGATGTAGGCCGTTCCACAATACCACGCTAAGGAGAAATAGAGATGAGCGGATACCAATGGATTATGTCGCAAATCAGCGACGAACACCGGGCCATTATTGAGCGGCGGGCTCGGCTGGCCGGACTCTTCAGTGAAGCGTACTCCCAGAAAAAATTCATGGCCGACACGGCAGGCTTCCGCATGACGATGAGTCGACAGGGATTCATCAATAAATCGATTGCCGCTCTGCGTCTTCCGGACGTGGTCGTCACTTCCCGGCGATCCGCTCACGGAACCAATCACTCGGTTCGCCTGATGGGGCAGAACGCCCGATACCAGCAGGAATACGAAACCGCCAAACGGTCTGGCGTCCGGATGCAGTCCACCTTGCTGGAGTATGTGAACTCCCGTCGCAAGTCGGACGGGCTGCCGATGATCACGGAAAAGGAGATGACGGCGGCTCGAAGTGGAACCCGGTTTCGGATGCAGGCGGGTAACGGTCCAGAGATTCTGGTATTCGGAGACATTGCGGCTGACAGTGCCATGAACGCCGAGAAGTTTGTAGGGCAGCTGGGACAATTGGCCGATTCGCCTGAAATCACGATCCGCATCAACTCCGATGGCGGAGACCCATATCAGGCCTTGGCCATGTACAACTCCTTGCGTTCCTGCCCGGCTCAGATTCGCACGGTAAATGAAGGGATGGCCGCATCGGCCGCGTCTCTGTTGTTCATGGCCGGTGACATCCGGGAAATGCGGCCGGGCTCGCAGTTGATGATTCACGAACCGGAAGTCGGCTTTTCGGGTCGGGCAGATGAGCTTCGCCGGATTGCGTCAGCGATCGACAAGACACGTCATTCAGTTGCTCAGATTTATGCCAGCCGGAGCGGTAAGCCGGTGGCGTCCATCCTGCAGATGATGAAGGACGAGACGTACTTTTCAGCAGACGAGGCCGTTCGAGCCGGTTTCGCAACGGCCGCAGCGTAGGGACCATTCGTGCGGGGAGTCCGGGCAGGCGGTGTTATTGGCCTTTCACGTCTGTCCCGGGCTCCCTTTTTTGAATCACTTTTCTCACTCACAATTTTCAGGAAGTCAGAATGCACTCATTTAAAAGTACCGTTGGTGGCCGGGAGGTTGCCTGGACGTTTCATTTTCCGTTCATGTTTGTGAAGCGGCTGAAGGCTCAGGGGATTGCGAATCTGCTGGAGCCGGAGAAGCCGCTTTCCGATGCCAAGCCACATCCAACCGTCATGTTGCTGCGGGAGGACCTGGAATATTTCGTTGACGTCGTCTGGGAGTGCGTCAAAGAGCAGGCGGAGAAACTGGGCATCACGGCGGAACAGTTCGGGGAGAGCCTGGACGAGTCTGCATTCTCCGGCTGTCGGGAGTCGTTCTTTCAGGAGTGGACAGATTTTTTCCAGAAGTCCGGAGTTCCAGAAAAGGCGGCGGGACTTCGGAAGCAACTGGAAGTTCTGAACGCGACCGCGGAACGAATCGCACAGATTCAGACAAACGATCTGATGGGACCGGTGGACGCGGCACTGAAGAGCCTGGCATCGAGCAATTCATCTGGGAGTTAGCCGGAGTCGCAGGAGTTCATCCGGGACCATACACCCTGAGGGAA
>DATMFC010000092.1:0-5855 GCA_035556335.1 Planctomicrobium sp.
CACTGGGAGAATGGGGCTTTTCGGTGACGTCGCGCACGCACCCCTTATTTTCCATCTTTCGACGATTGGAAAACTACGGTTCGTTCTCCCTGTTCGAGAACGAAAATCAGGTTTATGTCAGCCGTTTCTGGAAAGTCACTCCCGCTGCCGGAGCACAGGTTCTCGCCACCTTCACCGACGCTGAACGCTGGCCTGCCATTCTTGACCGGAGTTATGGGAAAGGACGAACGGTTCTGTTCACCACCGCCGTCAACCTCCCGGACAATCCGAATGAGCGCTGGACCAATCTCCCCAGCCCGCTACTGGATGCCTGGCTCTTTCTTTCATTCGTTGAACAGATGACCGATTACGTCTCCCGGTTCAGCAACGACCGCCACAATTTCATCTCCGGCCAAACCGTCACCGTTCAGGTTCCCGCTCAACCGAAAGAACGAAACCTCCTTTTGAAGCAGCCTGATTTACGGCAATCGCGACTCACCATTCCGGTGGGGGCCAGTTCGGTGACAATTCAGGACGCATTCATCCCGGGGCATTACCAGATTATTGACCCGGAACGACGGGAAGCAGTCAATGCCTTCAGTGTGAATCCACCGGCAGAGGAAAGCGATCTTGCACGGCTGACGAACGAAGACCTGAACGACCGCCTCGGACCAGAGCGGTATCAGATTGCTCAAAGCCTTGAAGAACTCAAAGACCGCATCAACGCCGCCGATCTCGGACAGGAAATCTTCCCCCTGCTGCTGGTTCTGGTCGTCACTCTCTTTTGTGGCGAGCATCTCATCGCCAATCGCTTCTACCAGCAGGCGCCGAATGAATCGGCTTAAATTCTAAATCTAAAATCCTATAGAACCAAAGAAGAAGAGGGGAGCAGCGCGCCCTGTCTTCTCTGTCTTCCTTTGGTTCTTAGAATTTCGAATTTTCCTATTTTTCCACTTGGGTTGGTTTGCGCTGGTCAAGCCGGTTGTCAAGTTTATGCAACCGTCAAACTTTCACAGGTCAGAAAACTTGAGTTATTCTTCCAAGATTGTGCAGAGATCAAACTCAACTGGTCGAATGGAGAAAGGGCACATTTTTTGAAGGAGAGGAGGACAACCATGTCCACGACGACTGAAGAAACGGAATTCGACGAACTGCAACGGATTGAACAGATCTTCCAGAAACAGCGCGACGCCCTGAACTCCGAAGCAGAACAGGTGACAGAGCGAATCCGCGCCTGGCACAAACGCCGCGACGCGATCGACGAGGCGCTGGAGAAACTGAAACAGCGACTCTCCCCGGTGGGAGAAAATACAAAATCCTAAATTCTAAGAACCAAAGAAGAGCAACCGGATTCAGTACGGCAACACGCTTTATCTGCCTGGTTCTTAGAATTTGGTTTTTAGAATTTCTCTCTCATTCGGTTTTCGTCATCACCGATCTCTGATACCGTTCGGCATTATAAAACACTGCCTTTCAGAGACCTGACGTGATGACCACACCGAAACAGCGACCGATTGTCATCGGTCTGGGGGAACTGCTCTGGGACGTCTTTCCAGACGGGCGCCGCACCGGCGGCGCGCCGGCGAATTTCGCTTTTCAGGCCGGTCAGCTCGGTTGTCAGGGAACTCTGGTCACCCGAATTGGAACCGATGCGTCCGGCAACGATCTTCTGGCTGCTCTTGAGGGGAAAGACCTCGACCTGAGCGGAGTTCAGCGAGATCCTCAACATCCGACCGGCTGGGTTTCCGTCGCGCTCAATGAACAGGGTCACCCTGAGTACACGATTCACGAAAACGTCGCCTGGGACGCGATGGAAGTGACCCCGGAACTGAAAGCCATTATGCAACAGGCCGACGCGGTCTGTTTCGGCACGCTTGCCCAGCGTCACCCCGTTTCCCGAGCCACGATTCAAACCGCCGTCAGCCTGACTCCGGCCACCTGTCTTCGGGTGTATGACGTCAACCTGCGTCAGAATTATTACGACGCCGACTGGGTCGCCGCTTCACTCAAACTGGCAACCGTCGTTAAGTTGAACGATGAAGAATTACCGGTTCTGGCCAGAATGTTTTCTCTTCCAGAAGACCCGGTGACCTTCTCCCGTGAATTAATTTCCTGGTTCGGATTGAAGATGGTCTGCCTGACCCGAGGAGCCAAAGGATGTCTGATTGTCACTCCAGACGAGGTTCACGACGTGGCCGGTAAGGCGGTGAAAGTGGCCGATACCGTTGGGGCAGGGGATTCCTTTACAGCCGGATTCGTCTTCGCTCAATTACAAAACTGGAATCCCGGGCTTTCCGCGGAATTCGCCAATCGAATCGGCGGAATGGTCGCCTCGCGCCAGGGGGCCATGCCCGATCTGAAACGGGAATTCGAACAGCTCATTCAACAATATCATTAGGGGATAGGAATTAGGAGTTAGGAATTAGCAAAACATAAGTAATTTCCCTAACTCCTAACTCCTAGCTCCTAATTCCTCTTCACACCTTCAGGATCACTCTTATGGCAACACTAAGTATTACTCCCGGACAAACCAAACTGGGCTGGCTCGGAACCGGAGTCATGGGGTCCAGCATGGCCGGACATTTGCTCAATGCTGGTTTTGAAGTCACGGTCTACAACCGCACCAAATCGAAAGCTCAAGGCTTGCTGGACCGGGGCGCAAAATGGGCCGACACCCCTAAAGCCGTTGCCGAACAGAGTGACGTCATTTTCGCGATTGTTGGATTTCCCAAAGACGTTCGAGAAGTGTTCCTCGGAGAAGACGGGGCACTTGCGGGAAGCAAGGCAGGAAATATTCTGGTGGATATGACCACCAGCGAGCCTTCACTTGCCGTTGAGATTGCCGAAGCCGCGAAAGCCAAGAACGTTTACTCAGTCGACGCTCCCGTTTCCGGGGGAGACATCGGAGCAAAGGAAGCCCGGCTGAGTATCATGATCGGGGGAGACAAAGAGGCCGCCGACGCTCTGCAACCCTGCTGGGACGCCATGGGAAAAACCATCGTGTACCAGGGAGCCGCCGGAGCAGGGCAGCATACGAAAATGGTCAATCAGATTCTGATTTCGACCATGATGATCGGTGTCTGCGAAGCATTGCTCTATGGCTACAAAGCCGGTCTTGATCTTGAAACCGTATTGAAATCGGTTTCCACTGGAGCCGCCGGAAGCTGGTCCCTTTCCAATCTGGGACCACGTATGATCGCCGGTAACTTCGATCCAGGATTCTTTGTGGAACACTTCATCAAAGATATGGGAATCGCCCTGTCTGAAGCCCGGCAGATGGGCCTGTCTCTCCCCGGATTAGCATTGGCCGAGCAGCTTTATCAATCCGTCAAAGCCCGCGGCTGGGGTCGTAACGGAACCCACGCTTTGATGCTGGCGTTGTCGGAAATGTCGAGTATCGATTGGCGAAACCGCTAATACGATGAGTTTAAATTCATAACAATGAAATGGGGCGTTCAACAATCGAACGCTCCATTTCATTTAAACATCAAAAAACTTGCTCTTTAGCGTCTCTCCGACGAAAATTTAGACATTCACCTGCTCCACCATTTCGCATGCCAACAAATAGAGATGATTTATGTCCGAGCGTCAGCCACTCCGTCAATAAAACCAATCAAGATTGCGATTACGCAATAAAAAAGCGACGCCAGTTCACCAAGAAACTGGCGTCGCCATGTTGACAACATCGTTGTTCTACGATGGCTTCTGACCAGACTCTCTTGTGCCGCCAAGTTCCTTGTTCAGCTCCGGTTCAACGACATCTTTCATAAACTTGCTCCACTTTTTCTTATCCTTAAGAGATTCATCATGGAGTCGTAAACGATCTAGTGTCTCTGGAGTAAACCGTTCGATTCCCGGAATCCGACTCCACTGTTCAACCGTCAACGGGCCATCAGAAGGTGGAAGCTGGCCTTCAGTGGAAGATGATGAACACCCAACACAACAGACAATTAAGGCCATTGCAAGAAAAGCTGACTTTACCGACTTCAACATAAATATTGCCCCTGTCCCTCCAATAATATTCAATCAGAATACTTACGAAATCAGTTTTGAATGAAGAACTGTTCGTAGGCCAGGGTTACCAATTACTGAGAACTTCTCCACCCGCTCGGGTCGAAAGCTGGCGGTACAGATTCAGGTCAATATTTTGATTGACGAAACGTACGGCCCCGTCAGCGAGAGCAAAATGCGCTCCCCCCGTATGCTCACTTCTGAATGAACCATAACTTTGAGCAGGGGCTGGATCATTCAGTTTAAAGTAGGTTGTTCCATAATTGTAGCCGACATACCCCCAAGCCCAGATGCCACCGATATTGTTAGTTAAAACTCCGCCTGGAGCAAAATCAACCTCTCCAATCATGAAGGTATTGGAGGTTCCATCGGTGATATCACGCATCTTAGTCTCTTTTCGATTTGCTTTCACCTTGGTTCCGTCTTTGAACATCATGCCTTGAGTGTTAGACCTGTCGCTCCAGATCGGAATAATAGCTCCATCAAATTCCTTTGCATAATAACTGTCATCAAATGGAGCACCCGTTAAATCATCAATCATGCCAGATGAGATTCGATACTCGATATACCCATGGATGTCCGAACGAAATGTTCCAGAGCTAAGAATATAACTACATGGTGCCCGCCCATCAGCCACTCCGCCGGGAGGAAGACTCATTGATGGACAAAGGAACGTTGGAACAATCATTCGGTGGAGTGTCAGATTTGTATGACCGTCACCATCAGGATCATCATTATTATTTCTTGCTTTGGTTGGATCCCACCGACGGGCAATTTCGTCCTTTTCCAAATAAGGCATTACTTGAATATGGCCTGTGGGATAGGTCCCATCAGAGTCATCCGTTGCATATGGAAAGTTATTGAATGTGTCATGGAACAGATGCACTCCCAGTGCAAACTGCTTCAAGTTATTTTTACACGAACTTCTTCTCGCGGCCTCACGCGCCTGCTGCACTGCAGGCAACAGAAGCGCCACCAAAATGGCGATGATTGCGATCACAACCAGAAGCTCAATCAAAGTGAAGCCTGAACGGACGGCTTGGTGACGGGTTGAAACGGAGGGAAGGGGAGCCTTACGGCGGCAGGGCATCTTCATCAGTGTATTCCTGAGTTCAATAGTCAGACACAAAAACGGGACCGAAAACTGGCAACCGTCAACGCGACGGTGGTGGCGGGGGTCATGATTCTGCGTCTGGCTGACGATTCAGGGAAAAACCTGATGCGTGATTGGCTACAGCAGAATTTTATGTGTTCGAATCTCTCAAGCCTCTTTATCAAGAGGAGGATCACGCAACTGGCCATTATCACAGCAATAAATCGCATCATCGACACGAGCCATTGCGTTGGCCTGAATTTGAAGACCGATCTCCCTTTTGGCAAATTTCAATGAACTGAGTCATTCAAAGAATTCGCTTCAAAATGAGAAATTAGCTGGCCCAAAACGTGAATTTGAGACTCAGTCTCATTGAATTGTGTTGTAACCGGAATCTTTCGTCATCTCAAGGGTCCTACGGGAAAATTTCACCCGCTCTTAAGAATTGACCCGCCAATATCCCTAAAAGGAGGGGAGCAGAGCCTGCGACGACAGTAATAATTTTATCCGTATCTCATTGAAAACAAACAGGATCGGATGCGATGCCAACAACTCCAGTTCAACCGCTTCCCAATTCCGGGTGAAGTTCCGATGATAAGGGAATGTCTTCCTCATTCATGGACGGTCTGACAATTCCCCAACAGGCGGCGGTTGAGCACCTGCGTGGTCCGCTGTTGATTCTGGCAGGCCCGGGCTCCGGAAAAACCCGGGTGGTGACCCGTCGAATTGCCAATCTTCTGGCTCATAATGTGCCTCAACGACAGATTCTGGC
>DATMFC010000093.1:0-2348 GCA_035556335.1 Planctomicrobium sp.
AATCACTACCCCAATCACTACCCCAATCACTACCCCAATCACTACCCCAATCACTACCTCAATCACTACCTCAAACGACGCCCAGAGCCACATCCTGGCGCTCATTCGGGCCAACCCTCGCATCTCCCTTCAGGAGATGTCTGAAGTCATGAACATGACTCGTGACGGCATTAAATATCATTTGACGCGATTGAAACGAGAAGGCATGTTGCGTCGTATCGGCTCCTCCAGGAGCGGGCACTGGGAGGTCAAACCATGAATCACGTCGGCAAATCGGAACGCGCGGCCCAGAATCGGATCACCGCGACAGTGAACAAGAAACTGGCGATGCCTGAAAACCTCATCATTGAATTGCTCGATCTACCGGAACGAGGGTGGAAGGGGGATTTCGTTCCTATTCTGTCTAATGTGGCAGGTACTACTTTTCCGCCCCAGGTACTACTTTTGTCGGCAACCGTTGGCTACGGCTTGCAAAGGCCTCTCTGAATCCCTAGCTTTTTCTTTTGCTGGGAATCGGCGGAACTCCGATTCCGATGTGGACATTTCTGGGGGTCAAGAGGTCGTGAGTTCAAATCTCGCCGTCCTGATTTATTTGTAAACTAAAATCCCGTCAGTGGTTGCAAAAGCGACTGTTGGCGGGATTTGAGCTTTTTCCTCCTGCGGGTGAATGCTGCAATCGTTCAGTCAAGCAATTCCCGGCGTTGCCAGTTGATAGAGAGGCCGATCTTGCGAGCAAGATTTCCGTCCCAATCAACGCCAAATCCCTCTTCCTTCAGGCATTCGGCAACCTCGCGAGCAATGTTGAGTGCGTTCGTCTCATAGACTTCTTTCGAAGCCTCCGAATTGTCTGGAGAGAACCAACCATAACCGAGATAGACGGACAACTCGGTGCTGTCTGACAACATTTCGGGCATGTTCTGATCGATGAAAAACGCGTAACCACGGATACGGTTTCGAAAGCCGGGATGACGGTCGTTGATCACGCGGATCCGATCCGGTAGTTCGCCTCGTGTGCATGTATCGCAGCACGGCGAAACTTGCCACAGTAGAATACCTCGATCACGTAAGGTCGCTTCAATGCGGTCCAACCGATCACAATCCGTCTCGGCGGGCCATGTAGACTTTTCTGACGCAAACCGAGCTTCGGTTTGATCGACGTCTGCAGCCGCAAATTGGACGAAGGCTTCGCGCTCACTCTCGGGACATTCGTCCTCGAGGTAGATTTCACGGCAGGCGTTGAGGATTTCTTCGCGATCTCGTCTCATGAGCCGAAGTTCACCATGAATGAACGAACTCAGCGTCGCGCGCAGATCATCCCTCCACGTATCATTCCACTTATGCTCTTGACTCATCACCGCTTCTCCGTTGGTCGCCTCTGTCGTTGAATCTGGCTGTGGAGAAATTTCCCGTTCATCCCCGCGAAAACAGACCTCAATCGAAGCTAGGCAGGCCATGACAATCACTGAATTGCGGACAATCAACACGGAACGTCCCTTCTTCGACCGAAACGCTGTTCAAATCGAAATACGGTTCGCTGGCCGATGAGTAGTATACCAAGGTTGCTCAAGGTGAACCCGAATCAGCACATCGACGAGGCGTTTTCCAATTTCTGACGTAGTTCTGCTGTCCACGCTCTGACGCCAGACTGAAAAAGTTCAATTGGCGTCCTGTCTCTCCGACTATTTCATAACCTGTTTCGGATTAATTGTTTGCGTGTATTTCAAGTTGCAAAATTTCCCACCAGATCTTGTCCACAGAAGTAGTACCGGTACTATTTTTGAGGAGGAGATCAATGGTCAGTTCACGCGCGAAGGTTCCCAAGTACCGTCATTTTAAGCCGAAAAATCTCGGTGTTGTTTGACTCGACGGGAAAGATCACTACTGTCCCGGAGTCTACGGATCGGACGAAAGTCTGAGTTTCTACTATCAGCTTTTGGCAGATTGGCGGCAGGGAAAATTGCAACAAGGGGATGCGTCTGTCCTCAGCATGCGTTCCAATGCTCTCGTTCTGATCAATGAGTTGATTCTTCAATACTGGCTGTATTGTCAGAAATACTTCGTCAAGAACGGTTCGCCGACGAGCGAGCAGGCTTGTATTCGGAGTGCATTACGATTTGTTCGAACAATGTTTGGAGGGGAACCCGTAGAAGACTTCGGGCCCCTGAAGCTAAAGGCGGTCCGCGAATCGATGATTGACGCAGGCCTGGCTCGTTCCACAATCAATCAACATGTCGGCCGTATCAAACGGTTCATCGCCTGGGCCGTCGAGAATGAACTGCTCGGAGTCGAAGTCTATCAGCGACTGCTGACCGTGCGGGGACTTCTGAAAGGAAGATCCTCAGCCCGGG
>DATMFC010000094.1:0-16276 GCA_035556335.1 Planctomicrobium sp.
TGTTCCAGCCAAAAGTCCGAATACGGACGGCGGATATCCTCTTGTGCCGGGAGGCTCCCCCCGGAGCAATCCCAATTCCCGTTGAGCGAACGCCAGTCGGGTCAGACTGTCGAGGAAGAAAAGAACATTTGCTCCACGAGACCGGAAATCTTCGGCGATGGCAATGGCCGATCGAACTGCCTGAATTCGCATCAACGGGGTTTCGTCAGACGTCGCAACGATGACAACCGAACGTTTTCGTCCCTCTTCTCCGAGACAGTCTTCCAGAAAAGGCAAGACCTCGCGACCACGCTCGCCGACCAGACAAATGACGTTCAAATCGGCGTCGGCATGTTTGGCAATTTCCCCAAGGAGCGTACTTTTTCCCACGCCACTTCCGGCAAACAGCCCAACACGCTGTCCCTGTCCGATTGTCAATAACCCGTCGATCACCCGTTGTCCGGTGGCAAGGGGCTTCACAATTCGTTGTCTGGTTAATGCCGCAGGAGTATCGTTGCGGACTGTTCTCCACCGCCGCACCGCCACGGGATCTGGCGAGTCAATTGGATGACCGAGTCCATTCAGCACTCGTCCTAATAATGCGGGACCGACAGGAACGCGGACCGAGCGTCCCATTGCAATCACCTGACAGCCGGGACGTAAGCCGGAACTGTGATGAAAACTCATGATCTGGCACAGATCATCCTGTACGCCGACCACTTCCGCAAGAAGACGTTCGTCTTCGCTGGTACGAATTTCAACAAGTTCACCAATCGACCCGGGAAGGCGTGCGGTCAGAAGTTCCTGAACGCTACGCAATTTCCCGGCGGTCCGGAAACCGTCGCAACGGCGGGCTTTCTCCCGCAGCACGTCGACGTTCAATCTGAGCGTCATCCAATTCCTCCATCCAGTGTCGACGTATTTCTGACAATCGTGTGGTCACTTCGGAAACGAGCAGTCGTCCTTCCGGAAGCTCTGCCCGACATCCGCCCCGTGCGATTCCGGTGTCGGCTTTCAGTTCCACCTGATCCAGATTCCATGAGGGTGTTAATGTTGCCAGACGCTTATGTAATAATGTTAAATCAGCAGGATTCAGGAAAATCGTCATTGCTGAACCGATGCCCATTTCATGGATGGCGCGGGAGACCAGTTCTTCAACAGCGAACTCTCCCCGTTCGATCGATTGATACACTACTTGCGAAGCAACAGCGATTGCTAATTCAATCGCGACATGCTGCAGCTCCCCCAGCGATTGCTGGCGCCGTTCCTCAACTTCCGAAATGGAAGCTGTGATGGCCCCCAGTAACGGAGTAAGATCAGGCTCTGTCACTGTCGGACGAGGCGATTCCTGGCGAAACTGAACCGGTGTAACGACAGGAGCCGGCTTCGGTGGCGCGATGTCAACCATTGTGACAGTCCCGGGGCCACGCAACCGAATGCCGGTCGGAGAGCTTCTGAACTGGACTGACAAACGTTCCATAGTGGGTAGTGGGTAGGAATTAGGAATGACAGTACTTCCAAGTTTGTTTGTGATGGAGAGCAAGGGGTCAGGATTCAGGGACCAGAGGTCAGAAAAAGCCTGCATTTTCTACCCATTACCCACTGATCCCTCCATTGAGGCAAACTTGGAACTACTGAATTAGGAATTAGGGAAAATTTCTGAAATTCGGTTTCTTGTATCTGCTATTCGGTTTCCTGTTCCGATTCGGCAATAGCAGATGTGACGAGATCGCGTGATGCCCTTAATTGCGCACCTGTCACATTTTTTCGAAAACTCAATTCTTCCTGAAGCGATGCCCGGGCACGTTTCGACAGGTTCCCCATAATGCGGTCAACAATTTCTTCATCCGCTCCGAAGAGTGCCGTGGAGAGTGTCGCGGAATCGACGCGGGCAAGAATTCGCTGAATCTGCGAATCGTCCATCCCCTTCAAGTCTTCAAACTGATACAGCGACTTATTCACCAGAATTGCCTGATCCGGATTCTGGTCTTCGATCGCTTTAAGAATGTGACGCCGTTTTGGCTTGGCGGTTGCCCGAAGAACTTCAACCAGTCGAAAGACAGGATCGTCCTTGGGACGTGGCTGAGTCGGCATCTGCATAGCTCGTGCGATCGCCGACGCTGCGAGTCGCTTCATAATCAATTCCGGAGCACGGGGGTCCTGGCTGATTTGTCCAATCACCTGTTCCCGCTTTTCATCGGAAAGGAGTTCCACGACCTGGGCGATCCGGTGAGGCGAAACCAGTTTTAACAGAATGGCAACAGTCCGTGGCTGCTCTTCGTCCAGGGCGCTGGCAAGTTGATAGATATTAATTCGATCGATATCGATTAACGGGTCTCCCGTCATTTCAACGATCTCTTCGGCTGCTTCTTCCGCAACATCCTCCTCCTGATGAAGCTTCAATCCAGAGTTTGATCCTCGTCTGGTGAACTGGAGAAACCGTTCGAAGTCGTCGAGGATCTGCTTCTGTTTACGGACCGTCGTCGAAGCGGGTGTGAAACTCGAGAACCGTTGCCGGAGCATCGCTGCGGTCTCGGGTTCCAGATGTGGAAAAACAGCTTCCGCAGCCTCGTTGCCAAGCATATGCAACAGACTGAGAACACGTTCTTCCCGTAATGATTTTGACTGATCCGCGTCCACGATTTTTATCCTGTCAGGCAACGTGTTGTTCTGGTTGCCGTATGTTTTTCTGAGCGCCCGGTGCCTGCAGCCAGGCTTGAATGACTGCCGCGACCGTTTCTGGATCCTCTTCCACCTGTTCCGCAAGATCGGCGATCCGCAGCACCATTTCCGACGGCAGATTTCCTTTCTGCTCAGTTTCGACCACGATCGGTTTCATTCTGCGGAGAACCATAAAGCCCAGGAAGAGTGCCACGATCGAGGCCAATCCTAATGACAGATTTTTTAACAATGGTCCGTACTGCTCCCAGGGGGCAGCCACAGGCACGGCATCCACAAGCGGAGCATTGCCGGCCAGGGGAGCCGAAAGGACTTCAATTTCATCCAGTCGCCCGGCATCAAAGCCAACCGCCTGTTTGATAATTTTTTCCACCTGTTCCCGAGTCACGACCGACGCCGTAGCAGCCTGACCGCTTGCATCCGTCTGTTCTGGAAGCTGCACAACTGCCGCGACAGTTAAGCGTGAAATACGTCCGGGAAGCCGGTGAACGGTGTCTTCCGTTTTCGCGTTTTCATAGGTTGTCGTGTTGGTTTCCATCTTGGTGCCGTTGGTGCCGCCCCCTGACTTAAAGGCAAGCGCATCCATATTCGGGCTGGCTCCGACTGGGCCCCCCTGCTGCTGTGGACGGGTGGAGCCTGTCGCGGATTCAGAATGGATTGTTTCAGAAATTTTGACTTTCAGTTCGGGATCGTATCGGGTTTCTTTTGTCTGGGTCGCCGTGAAGTCGACGTCCGCAGTGACACGTACGACGGCCCGACCGGGTCCCAGCATCTGGGTTAAAATTGCTTCCGCTTTCGACGCCAGATCGGCTTCGACGCGCGAGCGATAACTCAACTGACCAGTGACATCTGCTTCCATTCCTTGCGTGGTCGACAGCAATCGTCCACTCGTATCAAGAATTGAAACGTCATCCGGCTGCAGGTTTTCCACACTATGAGCCACCATGGATGCCACCGACCGAGCATCGCTCGAAGTGAACGCGGCATTCGGTTGAAGCTCCAGTATGACGCTTGCCTTCGACGCAGAACGCTGTCTGAGGAATGCCGTTGATTCAGACTGGCTTAAATGAACCGTCGCACTCTTCACAGGACTGAGTTGAGAGATGGACCGTGCCAATCGGACTTCAAGCTGTCTGGCCAATCGAGCCTGATGCAAAGTGGGATCAGACCAGATCCCTTCGCTGATCATTGCGTCCACAGGTTGATCGGAGAGTGTAATGACATCCTTCAATGCCAGACGTGCTCGATTCAAATCAGTCTTGCCGACAAGGATCGAGGAACCGGCATAGTTTAATCGATATTTAATTCCTGAAGACTCGAGAGTGCTGACCACTTCCGCAGCCTGTTGCGGACTGAGACGGTCGGCGACCGTAACATACTCCGGAACGCCTGCCCAAATCCCGACTCCGACAATCGTAGCAAGACTGAGTAACAGCGCAGCAACGATGCCGACACGTTGACCGGTATTCCAACGTCCCCACAGTCCTTGCAATTGCGTACTTAATGTCTTGACGAGATCCATGTCGAGAGCCTGAGGGGACGTAGTAGTGGGGAGGAGTTAGGAATTAGGAGTTAGACCTGCATTCGCATGACTTCCTGATAGGCGGTGATCATTTTGTCGCGAACTTCCATGACCATTCGAAATGCAATGTCCGCCTGAGCGACGTTGATCGCAATCTCATGGATGTTGTCCGCCTTCCCGGCAAGAAGATCGTTCACCTGATGCGTGACCGTCTGCTGCTGCTGGTCGACCTGATGCAAAAACTGATTCATTATTTTCGAAAACGGAACATCCCCGCCGGCCGGAGAGACTGCCGGAGAAACCGTCAGCCCGGCCCCCGCTTCGCTCTTGATCACGCCCGGCGAAGAGGGGATGGGATATCCGGAAGTAATGGAACCAATATTCATTGAATCAATTCAAGCTCAGTCTATTGATGACGTTTACCCATTCGGACGCATCAGACTCAACGACTGCTCTGCCATCTGTCGGAAAATCTGAAGGGATTTCAAGTTGGCTTCGTACGCCCGATTGGCGGTCATCAGATCAATCATTTCCGTCGGAAGAGAAACGTTGGGCATTTCCACATAACCATCCTGATCCGCATCAGGATGGCCGGGGTTCAGGATCTTGGGAAGTGGCGTTTCGTCTGCAATCACTCCCTGAACCTGAACTCCTCCCAGTTCCGGAAGACGTCCCCCAGTCCCCGACGGCCCTCCTTTGGTCAGTGAATCCATCGCCGTTGCAAACACCACTTGTTGACGACGGTAAGTTCCTCCGTCTACTGAACGGGTGGAATGGGCGTTGGCGATGTTGTTCGCCGCCACTTCCATTCGCATTCGCTCTGCGGCCAACCCGGAACTGGAGATTCCGGTTGCCGAGAAAAGATTGCCGAATCCCATGTCCCCCTCCTTTTTATTCGACTTAAGTTCAAACCTGTTAACGAATTGCGCGTCGCATTAAATCAAATTGCGACGACAGCAATTGTGAATAGGTCTGGAAGAGCATCGCATTCTTGTTGAGCTGCCCAATCTCCCGGTCGACATCGACGGTATTCCCGTCAGCCCGCGGTGGAAGTCCTTCTTCCACCAGGACTTTCGGTTGAAGTCCAGGTGTGGCGGTTTCTCCCGATCGAATCTGCCTGGCCAGTTCCTCCTCGAAGACCACATCCAGTCGCTGATACCCCGGTGTATTGACGTTGGCCAGGTTCTGGCTGATGACCCGTTGTCGCAACTCGGAAACATCCATCAATTTTGTCAGATGGCTGTACTCGTTGGATAAAAGAAACATGGTGAAACCTCAATAAAGTTGGCCTTATCGTCACAATCGGCATTTTCGGACTGCAATCTTTTCTGAAAAAAAGGGGGAAGGGGTGAGATAAACCAGTTTTGTTTCGCGTAAATTTCGCCATTTCTCCCTGCCCTGCCATCTTTTCCATTTTTTTGACTCGACATTGTCCGGATAAATCTCCCTATTCGATCCAATCGATTCATTTTCACAACAAAGGTGGCATTCTCTCGACATGGGTGTCTCTGAAAGCAACACATGTTGGAAAAAGGAAATATTCATTGAGGGCACAGACATCCCTTCGTCTTTGTTCCGGTCGGTGGGACAGACGATGAGCGGGGCTAAGTCTTCATTTATTACTGAGTGCCATGAGGTTGCGGTTGCCACCTTGTGGAATTCATTGGGCATTGAGAATTTCGCCGGAGGAGTTGGCGGTTCCCGACACCGTTTCCAACGCCTCTGGCAATGACCGCAAAAAATTGGATCAGGCATGGAAAGCAAACTTCAAAAACTCTCTCAACTTCCCTCCTTGCCGACGGTGGCCATCCGCCTGCTGAAGATGTTTTCCGATCCCGAGGTGGGCATCTCCGATGTTGTTTATGTGCTTCAGACTGATCCGGCACTCTCAGGCAAGATTCTTAAGGCGGCAAATACATCCAAGTTTGGACTGAGAAAGCCGGTCAGTGATCTGCAACGGGCAGTCGTTCTGCTGGGAAAGAAAACCGTGATGGCGCTGGCCCTCGGATTCTCCCTGGCTGAAGCCTCCATGAACACCGGAAAATATGCCACTTACTATTCCGACTTTTGGTTTCAGTCCATGGTTCGGGCCTGTTCGGCGGCGTTGCTGGCGGAACGATATTCCAACGTCGACTCCGGCGAAGCATTCACGCTGGGACTGCTGGCAAGAATTGGTCGCCTGGCATTGCTGAACGGGGATCCGGAACTGTTCACTTCCAGTGTTCGGCAGGCTGCTCAGACGGGGGCATCCATCGATACGGTGGAAGCTCAAACCGGAGATGTCACTTCAATGCAGGTGACATTGAACCTGTTCAAAGAATGGAATCTCCCGACACACTGCGTGCACGCGGTCGAGACGATGAACATTTCTCTGGACGAAGCCTGTGATAATCGCTCGACCGGAATCGTCGGACTGGCTGATATCCTACGTATGGCGTCGGCCTTCGGGGAATTCTTCTCTGGTGAAGAATGCGGATTGGCAATTGCTAAAATTTATGAACTCAGTTCCGTCATCCTCAAAGAGCCGGAAACGGTCGTCAATGAACTGGTGGATCAGGTTCGTGAGGAACTCGACGAACATAGCGACCTGTTCAGTGTTGATATGTCAAAGGTCGGTTCTCCGCTGGAACTGCTTTCGCAAGCCATGGGACAACTCTCTCAACTGGCAGCCAACGCGGCGATGATCAAGGAAGACACCGTCAGCACTCCCACACACGAAGTGCTTGAAGAAAACGGGCGATTGCGAAAGCGTGTTCTGGAATTGACTCAGACCACGATGACAGATGCTCTGACATCCGTTTTCAACCGGAACTACCTGATGCAGCAATTGTCGGATCGCTGCCTGGAGTCAAAAGAAAACCAGAAGCCCATCGGCATTCTCTTCGTCGATGTCGACTCTTTCAAAGGAGTCAACGACACGCATGGTCATCTGGTGGGTGACGATGTTTTACGCGGAGTTGCTGCGGCGATTAAATCTGTTGTTCGAGACAAAGACATTGTCACCCGATATGGAGGGGAAGAATTCGTCATTCTTTCTTCCGCTCAGGATGTGACCGGCCTGGCACGTCAGGCGGAACGGGTTCGGCAAAAGGTGGAATCCGAAGTGATGCCCAGTGGATCATTGTCGTTAATGGTGACGGTCAGCATCGGCGGAGCGTTGTCGACTCCCAGCCGGCAGGTTGCGAATTTCACTCAGCAACTTCTGGCAACAGCAGATCACGCGATGTATTCCTCCAAGAAAAAGGGGCGTAACTGTTGCACGATTATGGAAGATTTGATTCCGACTGAACAGCCTTGCCTGCAACCGGTCTGAGTCAGGATTTCGATTCACGGTCACGATGAATGCGCCTGGAACGACTGTATTCCTTCAATCTCCGTTCATCTTTCACAGATGACCGGTCGGAAAATCGCGTAAGACCCCGCTATGGCTTCTCAGCACATCATTAATAATGTGAATGAACAACGCCTTCTTTCCCGTCTGCGAAATGTGACGTGGAAAGGGGAATCCCAGTTGCCGTTGCCTCCGCAATCGGTGATTGATTTCTCAGCGAAGGCGCGTCAACCGGATGTCACCGTCAGGGAATTAAGTGACGTCGTTGAATGCGAACCGGCTCTCACGGCCGAGTTGCTGCGTAACGTCAATTCCTGCCTGCGCGGGTTGCGGAATAAAGTCGACTCCGTTCCACAGGCCATCGCCTTGCTGGGAATTCCCAACAGCACCACGATTCTGCTTTCCAGTGCCCTGTCCAATGCGGTTCAGCAAATGGAATCGCCGCTCATTGCGACGGCGGATTTTCGCAGAGAAACCGTAGAACGTGCGTTGTTTGCCCGGGAAGTTGCCAGGGCTCTGCGACTGAACGACACCATCGCTTATACTGCAGCAATGTTGCAGGACGTGCTTTTGCCTGTTCTTACTCGACGGCATCAGGTTGACTATCATGAGTATCTGCATCAGGGGGGAAACGAATCGATCGATCAGTTCGAACGAAAGCGTTTCGACTGGACTCATGCTGAAGTCACTGCGAAAACACTGCTCGACTGGGGCTTTTCGAACAATCTGGCCCTGGCCGTCCTGCAACATCACGATGCTCCGGAAGAGATGATTGTTGCCGGTGAAGACATTCCTCCTGGCTTTCCGTGCAGTTGTTCAGCGTTATTAATGGATGTGATGCGGCAGTCTCCCAATGGAATCAACCGACTGCTCGCACTTCAGGCGGCTCTTCCCAATCTTCAGATAATGGAAATTGTCGGTGCAGTCGACCGTGCCATCGAAGAACTGAATCCCAATCTGCACAATCCGGTTTCCCTGGTCCACCGCATCCAGCATGCGATGCTCAGCCAGCTTGAAGGGCGTCGGCAACAGATCGCCGTTGTCGGTCAGCAGTTCGGAAACTATGTGCTGGAAGAACAGATCAAGGAAAGCACGATGGGGGCGATTTACAAAGCCCGACATGTGCATCTGCGTCGTCCGGCCGCCGTTAAAGTATTACGAGCCGATCGAACGAATCGTTCCACCATCGCCCAGTTTGAAGCAGAAGTTCAGCTCACTTCCCAGCTGCGGCATCCGAATACCGTTTCCATCTTTGATTACGGCCGGACTCCTGATGACCTGTTCTATTATGCCATGGAACTGATCGACGGCATGACACTGAGCGATCTGGTGCGGTTTCATGGCCGATTGCCTGACGGGCGGGTCTTACAGATTCTGCAGCAGGTCTGTGGTTCATTAACGGAAGCACATGGAATGAACCTGATCCACCGGGACATCAAGCCTGAAAACGTGATGATTTCGGTGAGAGCCAATCGTCCCGATCATGCGACATTGCTGGACTTCGGGTTAGTCGCCACTCTTTCTCAAGATGAGTCGGACATCACCGGAAATTCGCGCGGGATTGTAGGAACGCCCCTCTACATTTCCCCGGAAGCGGCTCAGGGATGTGAACGAATTACGCCTCAGAGCGACCTGTATTCATTGGCCGCGATCGGGTATTTCCTGTTGACCGGAACTCCGGTTTTCCGAGGGAATACCGTGGCTGACGTTCTTCAGCAGCATATGCATTGGACGGCAGTTCTCCCGTCGGAACGGGCCGAGATCCATGTTGCCCCGGAACTGGAACAGATTCTGATGTGGTGTCTGCAAAAAGATCCCGGGGATCGTCCCGCCTCGGCGGAGAAGCTGGCAGATTACCTTTCGAAAGTTGTTCCGGTTCAGCCGTGGGGAACGAATGATGCCTGGGCCTGGTGGCATGGCCATCGTCTGCATGTCACAGGCGGATCACCGAACGATTCGTTTGATCAGTCGATCAGCGCGACCGAAAGTAATCACCGAGACGCCGCGGTACAGCGTTCGGTCGAAGAAACGATGTCCATATAGGGGGCGCGACAAAACGAGTTGATCAACAGTGCTTTGCAAAAATTCAAAACCAGAAATTCAGTAACAGTTTAGCCGTTTGAAGTTGTCACTCCTCGTTCCCAAGCTCCTGCTTGGGAACGCACTCGCCCCGAAGCTCTGCTTCGAGTTCGTGTTGAAAGGCAACCTCACACTCACCCACAACCCTCTCCTCATTGTCCTGGAGAAGAACACCACGAACCGGCCGTCGTTGTGGCCAAGCTGGAGCTTGGCGTCGAGTGTGTTCCCAAGCCGGAGCTTGGGAACAAGGAACATCAACTTCACTTGACTAAAGTGTTACCAGATTTTGAATTGCTCTCCAAAACGAAGGCAGGCGAATGAACGGAATTGAATTTTCAATCCCCCTCATTCGCCTGCCGAAATTCATTTTGGACTTCGGTTCAAACCGCTTTATGCCGCAGCGGATTCATCTTCCGAGGCGAACATTTTCTTTTCACCACGAACGATTTCCGGAGTGATGACGTAGTGGGCCCCTTTGCCTTTGTCGGGAAGGTCGTACATGATGTCGAACATCACCCCTTCAACGACACTTCGCAATCCCCGGGCACCGGTCTCTTTTGCACGGGCAATCCGGGCAATTTCCCGTAAGGCCTGTGGCTGGAACTCCAGTTCGGCCCCTTCCATTTCGAACAGTTTCGAGTACTGCCGCATCAGCGAATTCTTCGGTTCTGTCAGAACGTGCATCAGTTCGTCTTCCGACAACGTCTGCAATGTACTGAGAACCGGCAGACGTCCAAGCAATTCGGGGATCAATCCGAATTCCAGCACGTCTTCAACAGTGGCCTGAGTCAGTAATGCCCGGCGCTGTTCTTCTTCGTCCTGCACGCTGTGACCGAAACCGATCATCTTACGGCCGAGTCGTTTAGCAATAATGTTTTCCAGACCGACGAACGTTCCGCCGCAGACAAACAGGATGTTTGAGGTATCCACCTGAATGTACTGTTGCTCAGGATGCTTGCGGCCTCCTTGAGGAGGAACATTGGAAACGGTTCCTTCCAGCATTTTCAGCAATGACTGTTGAACCCCTTCCCCGGACACGTCACGGGTGATGGAGACGTTCTGGCTGGTTTTCCCGATCTTGTCGATCTCGTCGATGAAGATGATCCCGCGTTGAGCGGATTCGATTTCGAAGTCGGCGGAATGGAGCAGTTTCAGCAGCAGATTCTCGACATCTTCCCCGACATATCCTGCTTCAGTAAGCGTGGTCGCATCACCGATCGCAAACGGAACCTGCAGGAACTTGGCAATGGTTTTTGCCAGCAGGGTTTTTCCGGAGCCGGTGGGTCCGATGAACAGGATGTTCGATTTTTCAATATCGACATCGTTATCGACATCTTCGGAAAGCATCAACCGCTTGTAATGGTTGTGAACGGCCACCGCCATCGTTTTCTTGGCGTGCATCTGGCCGATAATATATTGATCCAGATGGGCGACGATTTCGCGTGGCGTCGGCACCTTCTGGAAGAGCTTCTTGCTTTCTCCACGGCGGCGCCGATCCTGATCCAGTATCGACTGGCACAGGTCAATGCACTCTCCACAGATATAGACATCGCCCGGGCCTTCGACCAATGGGCCGACATCCCGATAGCTTTTGCCACAGAAAGAACAGTTGGCGTTTTTCTTGCCTGTTCCTTTACGGCCGGCACTCAATTCCTTGGAGGTCATGTAGAACCCTTTAAGGCTGTTATTCGGGACAGGCCCGAAACTGTCTTCTGTACTCCGCCCCCTCCATGTTGGCGGGATACGAATCACTTAACGATCGACCGTCGTCTTGGACGTGATACAACTGACTTATCGACGAATGTGCGACACATGGATTATCGCAACATTGCACCGGACGTTTCTGGCTTCCCATTCCAGTCAACCAGAGACCGGCAAAAAACACCAGAGAGATCACTCTCTCTGAAGAAGTCTCGTGTTACCGAGTCTTCTTCTCGTCTCTGATTGACGCTTCCGATTTGGGGGAAGCGACGTTCCGGAGACTGTCTTGACGCTGGCTCGAAATCCGACTCTTGATGGATCGGAATTCCTCGTCCGTCAACTCACCTTGCGATGCCGATTCCTTTAATTGGCGAATGATTTCATCCTGATTGTCGGCAGGATCATCACTACCCCGATACCAGTTACGGATGCGATGAACGACAAAAGCCATCACGATCAAAGCAATAACGAGGCCAATTCCGTAAAATGTGATCGTGTGAATAAACTTTTCCATCTCCGCGGCCGGAGCCTTCATGACGCACCTGCAGACTGTGCCGAAACTCAGGATGTTTTTCCTATTATCTGCCGCTCTTTGCAGCAGGACAAGCGTCTCTTGCCGATTCCGGTCAGGAATTTTCTCCATGCCAGTTGTTGGCAATTTCCGCCGGTCTGAAGATGTTTCAACACCCGCTTGGCAATTTCACAATTGAAGGAGAAATAAAGTGGGTAGTGGATAGTAGAGAGTGGGTAGAAAATTGGATGGAATTCCGTCTCCTGTTTACGACACCTTCCTGAGCAAACCAGGAACTCCTGTAAATAGACTCACACTGCGGGCGATTTTTGCCGATCCCATCTTTCTAGAGCAGTTTGCTCTACCGTGTGCAGTCGTATGCGGGCGTTCAGGCACGTCAAAGCTTTCCTCGACGACTGCGGAACGCTGAAGACCATTTTGAAAGATGCTCTGAGTTCGTAAAGAACATTGCTTTCCGCAGGGAACATGGAGAGACGGTTCATCAAGATGGAGTCAAGGATGGTTCGTCAGGTGCGCGACATTGCCCTGCAATCCCCGGTGATGGTGTCGGCCCAGGTGGAAATTGGGACCGCTGAAGAACTGCTGATCTCCAGAAATGCCAGCGCAGTCTACGTCGTTGATGACTCCGAGCAACTTCTGGGAATGGTGCCGGATCAGGAGTTTCTGAATTACCGCCTGATGGGGGGAGACGGACAGGCCCGAATCGCCGCGTTGATGTCCCCGGTGGCACTCGCACTCGAATGCACTGCCTCCATTGATCAGGTTTGCCGTCTGTTCAAAGAGGAGAACGTCGGCAGTCTGCCGGTCGTTCGACAAGGCCAACTGGTTGGACAATTCTCCCGCTGCAATCTGCTGAAGATTATCGTCGAGTCTACCACGACCGGGGAGTTTGATATTCTTCCGGACCTCTCTTCGACGGCGTTCGCATCGCGCGCTGAATCAACAGTTCGTCCCACATGGATGCGCCCTGTCGATTTAAGAGAAGTGGGAAAAAGTACTCAATTGATCATCCCGCACATCGCAGAAGCAGCCATGATCAATGAAGACGCAGCGTGATTTCCGATCGGAAAGACGCTGCGTCCACGTGACATTCGAAAGCCGGGTGACCCGGCCAGTGTGGCCGGGTGCCGCAGGCCCAAGAAGCTTTTTCCCTGCGATTCCATTCTCTTCACCGACCGTGAACTGCCCATCGGTCGCCGAATCGAAGAATAAAGTCTTTCTATGAAATTGAACGCTGAGGGGCAAGCATCTTGTCGCTGCGCGACCCGGCCATATTGGTCGGGCCACCCGGGATATTCATTCGTGACGATCCCTCAGCAATGACATCACGACATGGTCATTCCCAGAGCGGTGGCGACTTTTCGGCTTTGCGTCATGGCCTGCTCGAATGCCTCCGGCGAGAGGGATTGGGCTCCATCGCTCATCGCCTTCTTGGGGTCAGGGTGAACTTCAATAATCAGTCCATCCGCACCGACAGCGACGGCTGCCGCACACATCGGCGGAACCAGTGAGGCGATTCCGGTTCCATGGCTGGGATCGATGACAATTGGAAGATGTGTCCGTTCCCGCAGGTAAGGTACCGTCGCCAGCGGCAACGTGAATCGGGTGTGAGCTTCGAAAGTACGAATCCCTCGTTCGCAAAGAATCACATCCTGATTCCCCTGATCCAGAATGTATTCGGCGGCGAGCAGGAACTCTTCGATTGTCGCGCTCGGTCCTCGCTTCAGCAGGACTGGCTTACGGATCTCTCCGACCGCCTGCAGGAGGTGGTAGTTCTGCATGTTGCGAGCACCGATTTGCAGAACATCTGCATATCGCGCGACCAATTCGACATGGTGCGGGGTCATGACTTCGGTGACGACGGCCAGTCCGGTTTCTTCTCGCGCGGCCGCGAGCAGTTTCAAGCCTTCTTCCTTGAGTCCCTGGAATGCGTAAGGACTGGTGCGGGGTTTGAATGCTCCCCCTCGCAGCCCCTTGGCTCCCGCCGCTTTGACCTGTCGGGCGGACTCCAGAATCTGGGCTTCGCTTTCCACGGAACAAGGCCCGGCGATCACCCCCACATTTCCTCCACCGAGGACCAGATCGAGTACACGAATCACGGTCGGTTCCGGCTTGGCTTCACGGCTGGCTACCTTGTATGGAGCCAGAATCGGGACCACTTTCTCCACCCCTTCAAAGGATTCAAGTGTCTCCCGCTCCTGATCGCGCTTGTCGCCGACTGCAGCGATGACGGTCCGTTCTGTTCCGTAGATGATATGAGCTTTCAGACCCATTTGTTCGACCTTCTGGGCAATGCTTTTAATCGCTTCGTCCGAGACGCCGTGTTTCATGACAACAATCATTGGAGCTTTCCTGATTCGCCGGGTGAACTTGGTTGAGAAAATGAAAAAGTGTTGCTGGAAACGAAAAACGGCCTTGAAACCACACTGGGTTTCAAGGCCGGATCGGATCACATGAGTTTTAAGTCTGGTCCGCTACCGTGCCCGGAAACCCGGGTTTGTAAAATACCAATACCAATAGCCTGTCGCCGGAGGCATGGTCTGCCCGGTGATCAGATTCAGATTGGATTGGGAAATCAACACGATAGAGACTTCAGTATCTGGTTCAGAGCCCCTGACAAAACCTCCCGCGATCCGCTCGCGAAAAGGAAAT
The DNA here is from genome assembly GCA_035556335.1 of Planctomicrobium sp. Taxonomy (GTDB): domain Bacteria; phylum Planctomycetota; class Planctomycetia; order Planctomycetales; family Planctomycetaceae; genus Planctomicrobium. The sequence continues at coordinate 14,476 of DATMFC010000094.1, forward strand.
TTTCCTCGTTTGAGATGTTTTGTTCTCGGCTCCAGGAACATTGCCTGTCATGGCAGATGTCAGACTTGATGCTAGATCGGTCTCAGACGCCCGTCAAGTCCAGTGAATATTTTGCAGGCCGGGCGACAGCAATGCCACGACGAGTAAAGAAGAAAGCGAACGCAAGGGACGTCTCTACGCACCTCGTTCTACAGTTGCAGTCAATGCGTGCAGAAACGCATCGCATTGAAAAGGGAAGCTTATTTTTCGGCCACCAGCTTATGTTCCTGCCTGGTCGGCTCCTCCCCGGAAGAACAAAGTTCATCACGAACAATGTTCATGGTTCGTGGAGCTTCAATACCAATTCGCACAGTGTTGGGCCCAATTCGGACAACCGTAACGGCGATATCTTCACCGATCAGGATCCGTTCTCCAGGCTTTCTTGAGAGTACCAGCATGGCGTGGATGTCTCCTTCCTGAGTTCTTGCACCGGCCAGAGCCTCTTGCTAAGTGCCAGCGCCATCGTTTCGAGCATGCCGTCAGAATGATACCACCGCTACAATCCAATGTCCAGTCCATTTTACATATTCAAGTGTTCATTGTGAACAGCAGGCTTCGCCGCAGTTTCTGCCTGTTTTTTAAGCTGCCCGTTTATTGAGCACTTGCACTGAGTGAACTTTCCTTGTGTTTGGCAAGAGCTTTGACAAAATGCAGTCATGTTGGCAGTTGCGGGGCGAGTCCAAAAGAGATGCCTGTGTGCCACAGCTCTGCGAGCAGTGCAAACGTTAGTTTCGGTAGGTCATACACCGCACGACAATGCAAACGGGGCGGCAGGCAATGCCTGCCCTACAGCCACTTCTCTCCAAAGCTGTTCCCTGCTCCAGTCGTAATGGCATTCGGCACTGCTCGCAGAGCAGTGGCACACAGGCGGGCGCCTCTTGTATTGCGTGCCCGATCGGCCAGATATTCACTATGACCGAAGATCACCCTGAGATTCTGTGCTCCTTCGCGTATTCGATGGATTCGCGAATCAGGTGGGCCATTTTCGGGTGGGAAGGCTCGAGGTCGGGGGGAAGATTGAAGCTCCGCAGGCGTTCCGACGCGGTTGGTCCGATGCTGCCGATCACGCAATTCTGTCGGGCAGCCTGCAGCCATTCTTCGCGGAGCCCCATACGTTCGGCAATCTCCAGAACGTGATTCAGTTGCTGCGCACTGGTCCAGAGAAGGATGTCCAAATCGCCGGAAATAGTTCGCTGAATCGCCTGTTCGAGTGGTCCGACATCTTCCGGGAGAGCCCATTTGTAGACCGGAACCGGCAGGACATCTGCCCCCTGAGAACGGAGCCAGTCGTAGAAGTCGTTGCTCGCTTCCCCGTACTCCTGAACAGCGACCATTTTCCCGGAAAAGGAGAATTGCAGTCGCTGCAGTTCTGCAGCAAGATCTTGCCAGGTATTGGGTTCCGGCGCGCGAATCTGAACGCGGACGTCCAGTTTTGACAAGGCGGCAACCGGCTTGGGACCACGTGCGGCCGTTGGAACGGTTCTCAACTTCTCAAGAACCGCCTGATCTCGCCCCTGTGTCGCCAATGATTCAATCAAGGCGGTTGCCCCCACTCCGGTCATGAAGACGACAAGGTCAATGCGGTCGGCGAGCAGTTCGTCTGCAAACTGAAACGGCGCGGCGTTATTCGAAAGAGGGATTTCCCGCATCGAGGGAGCATCGACCGGAATTCCACCTAACTTTTCAATTAACCGGGACATTTCTTCCTGTCGGCGACTTTCAAACGAGCAAACCGTCAGCAATTTCTCTGTCCCGGCCATGA
>DATMFC010000095.1:0-4397 GCA_035556335.1 Planctomicrobium sp.
TTCCGTCGGGGCTCAGTTTTTCACGCAGTTCCAGCAAGCGGGCAGTCGCGTCTGCCTGAGCACAATCAATCGTGCAAATGGACAACGGCATCGTCAACTTTCAAAGCCATAGGATGCGTCGCGACGCACCCTATGGGAGTGTTATTCAGAGAGGGAGGTTGTTTGAGCGGGGGCAGCGTCCGGTTGAAGAACCCATGTCGGGTCTCCGGAGTAGAGGAACTCCCGGCTGTTCGGATCGAAACGGTCTCCAGGGCGATGAAACCGTTGCACGATCACTTTCCGCCAGATTTGTGGTTGTTCCCCTTGTTCTCCACGTACTTCGTAGGAGTTGGTGAATCCACCGAAGATGATTTTGAAGAAGCGGGTGTTCGGATCCACTCCCTTCCATGTCGTTGCTCCGTAGATCCATTTCTGATCTTCCACATCGGAAGCAACCGGTTCAGGGAGATCCTGTACGACAGCGACCATATCCTGATACTGGTCACGCTCTGTCTGACGAATTTGCGTCATCGCTGCCGGCAGGATTTCGTCATGCAGAATCTGGTTCGGGATTTCACTCGCTGGATCCGAGTAGGTGACGAGCGTTAACTGCGGAATGAATTTACGTGGACCGGGGAGGGGATCCAGTTTATTGACAGGACGATCATCTGCATCCGCTTTTCCAGGAAGTTGACGGACGATGGAACGCCAGGCGAGATACCAGACCTGATGCCGGGTCTTCTCTCCCGTTGTGGGATTGACTTCATCGACCCACACCAGCCGCACCGGTTTGAACTCCACGTCCATGGCCCAGTAATCCGGCTGGCGGGACAATTCCACTGCAGTGACCCCCGCTCTGGCAGAGCGGTCGAATCCACGGGTCACCTGAGCATCGGCGACAGAGGAGACGGTCAGCCCCACAGCGCAGACCGTAGAAAAGGTGAAACAAAGTGAGGCAAACGAAGAGTGAATTGAATGAAGCACAATGAAAGCCTTTGACAAAATCAATCGTAATTCGTTCCTGACGGGAGGGATTCCGATTTCACTCCATTAGAGCAGTTTCACGATCTCCGTACCATGTTCTGCCGGGCGTGCCGGAACGGAGATGTCGTTTTCGAAAACGCTCTCAATGCAGTGCAAACGCAATGCAGTACAAACGGCGAATCCCGGTCGTCAATCCTTCACAGCACCTCCTTGCTGCACTGGTACTCTGCTCTGTCTGGCACCAGTCCATCACGCTCCAGCATGAGATCCCACACGGGGCGCGCGATTCGTCCTCATCAATGCTTTCGAATTCCTGAACCAAATGCGATCACCTGTCTCTGTCGGAGTCTGATTTTCCGTCAGATCTGGCGGGGGCCTTAACGAATCTGGCGAATTTGACGACTTCACCACCATGAAAACAGACGAAACTAATCAATATTGCTCAATGCGATGCAGGCTCTGCTCTGTGATTTCCGGAGATCGACTGTTGTTCACCTGCGCCCACATGTCTTGAGCGAGGAAAGACTGCACGTTGGCTGAAATCCCCGGATTCATCTCATTCCAGGACAGAATCAAGTCGATAGTGGAATCATGGATTCTCTCGGACGGACGAGAAAAGCTCTCGTATGGTCTGGGATTTCCATCTCGTTTTTCCAAAAAGAACAACTTGCAAGAGCCAAGGTCGGCAGCGTTTTCCTGTTTGAGAATTGCTTCTGTCTGAATCTTTGTAAGTTGCTCTAAGAATAAAGATGTCGCGGGCACGGCCTCTGAAGAAATCTGGCGATTGCAGTCAGACTGTCATGAGTTCCCTGTGATGAACTTATCATGGTCATTGTCTGACTGATTTCAGGATGCTGTTGCGGGCCTGGCATTTTTCGGAAATTCGCAAGAATTCAGTGGTTGAGCACAGCCGTTGTTGATCGGGTGACAAGATCATTCGATTGATTTCATCGTCTGGGAGCCCGGGGGGGCTTTCTGCAAGGGGGGGCAAGGATGCGCCGGATCGCAAAGTTGTCGTTGTTGTTGGCACCATTATTCCTGGCGTCTGCGTCGGGATGTGCCACTTCAGGATTATTCGCCAAGTCAAACAACCTGGACGCTCGCGCAGCTCGGGTCGACCGCCTGCTGTCCATTGCAGTCGACTATGAGAATAACGGCCGTCAGGATGCGGCGATGAGCGTGTATCAGCACGTTCTTGCTCAGAATCCAGAGAATACATACGCCCGGCAGCGATATGATCTCCTCGCTCAAAGCGGAATTGCGCCCAGCGAACGGTCGACGAAGTCCCCTTCCGTACGTCGAAATCAATTGGCTCCTCCCACTCCGGACGTGCTGATTGCTTCCCGTCGCGAAGCTCAGAACGCGGCCGGGAAGAGTGTTGAACCGGCGAAGTCTCCGGCAACCAATATTGAATCGGTCGCGAAAAACACTGCAGCTCAGAACCGCGTTGCACAGAACAGCGCTGTGCAAAACAACGTTGTGCAGAACAGCGTCACGCAGAATGGCGCCACGGAAATCAGTGTCATTGAGGAGACGACTTCACATGCGACTCAGGTGAAAGCCGAGTTCGTGAAAGCGGAACCGGCTCGCCCAGTTCCGGCCTCGTCCGCTCCTGTCGCCAAAACACCGGCGATCACCGATGTCGCTTCTGAGTCCTGGACTCCACGACAGACGGAGAACTCCACGGTTGCGAAATCGCGGCGGGGGCTCCCGGAAATTGAGTTGTATCTCGGGAAGACGAAGGCATCGGGATTCAATCAGGACTCCCGGGTCGCAGAGGCCGCGCCGTCTGAATCACTTCAGACCTCTAAGGAATGGACAACCACCAGTCAGGCTCGCACCGAATCTGACGTGGTCGTAAAAACCGAGACCGAAACGTCTGTCTCCCGGTCTACCGAATCGTCTGTTATTGCTTCACAACAGTCAGCGGACTGGACAAGAAGTTCGGACTCCACCTGGGAAAAATCAAAAGCGTCATCAGAGAGAACGGTCTCGTTTTCGAAACCGTCTGAACCGGTCAGTTCCTGGAACACGACGGACCTCACTCGTGTGATCGCTGAAGACGCGAAAGCAACGGATGATGTCCATGCCCGGGATGATTCCTGGGAACCAACCCGGTTGATCACGCTCTGCGACGGTTTGCCGGAAGAACTGATACCGCTCGTGGAAAAGCTGGAAAGCGACGATCCACTTGTCCGTGTTCAGGGATTGCAGGGTTTGGCCGAAAATCGCGAACATGCCCGCCCGGCAGTCGTGGCCGTTCATTCCTTATTGGAAGATCGGGAACCGGTCGTTGCGGTTTATGCCGCATCCACCTTGCGTGAGATTGCCAATGATGCGTGGAGTTCGGTTCGAACACTGACGCACTATCTCAAGCATGAGGATCCACAGATCGTCCGGCTCTCCGCCTATCTGTTAGGACAGATGGGGCCAGAAGCGATGGATGCGGTTCCGACTCTGGAACTGGTTCGAGAATCCGACAATCTGCTTTCCAGCCTGCATGCCGCCGAAGCCCTGACACACATTGCTCCGGCAGATCGGAATTCCTTCCAGACACTCAGCAAAGCGTTGTCGAACGAAGATGAAACCGTTCGCTGGTTTGCGGCTGTCTCCATGGGAACCGTTTCCTCTCAATGCGAAAAAGACGCGGTCGCCGCACTGGTGAAAGCCTTGAAAGACAGTGAACCAGAAGTTCGGGCCGCTGCATGCCTGAGTCTGGGAGGACTGGGAGAGCATGCCATGGTGGCGATTTCCGATCTGGAAGATGCCGCCCAGAGCGAATCCTCCGAGGTCAAGGTCGCTGCAGAAACAGCACTGGCCTGCCTGAGAGACCAAGGTTGAGCGAAGACTTTGGGAAGAAGAACCCCATTCGAAATTTCAAGAACCAGAAAATTTACCATCATTGGTGAATCTTTCTGGTTCTTAGAATTTTCTGTACGACGTCGGCTACATTTCAACAGACGTCATTTCCTTCGTGTCGTCCATCAGGCCGAGTCGTCTTAATTTCTTGTAGAGACCGACACGACTGAGCCCGAGAGCCTTTGCGGTGCGGGTCCGGTTCTGCCCATTTTCCTTGAGTGCCTGTTCAAGCAACTCACGTTCACTCAGTGCGACCCGATCGGCCAGTGTCCAGCTTCGTCGAATGAGATCGGCGTTGCTTTGTGGTTCTTCTGAGAACTGAGCCTGAAGAACCTTCGGGGCAAGATCATTCACCGTCAGCACGCCGTTTTCGCAGAACAAAACGGCCCGTCGCACGTGATTTTTCAGTTCTCGGAGATTCCCCGGCCAACGATAACGTTTCAGGGCCGCCAGGAAATCACTGTCGACTCGACTGATGGGAATGTGATGAGCCTGACTGCAATCTTCGACGATTCCCAAAGCCAGCGGGGTTACATCGAGCGGACGATGCCTGAGTGGGGGCAGGCGGAACTCCA
>DATMFC010000096.1:0-18560 GCA_035556335.1 Planctomicrobium sp.
CCCTGACTGGAGAACTCCGCTTCGAACCGGCGCTTCAGGATGCCGAAGCTCACCGGCAGATCCCAGTGCTCCAAGGGCCGGGCATGATCAAAACCGCCCGGTTTGCGTTCCAGCAATGCCAGGTAATGTACGGGATTGTACAACGTCTGCTCCTTGTTACAGCAACGGGGGTGGCAGGCCACTTCCACTCCTTCATGAATCAGATGCACCTGGTCGATTGTGGCTTTGACCGTGATGGGACGATACGCGTACTTTGTCGGCACCGAATAGCTGTTCCGATCGAATCGCACCAGTGAGAGGGAATCCCCTTTCGTGTGCTCCAGTCGAAAGGACGAGAACTCTTCCTTGGGAATCGATCGTAGATGGTCTCGGCGTTCCTCCTCCAGCAGCACCTGCTTGGAGGAGGGCTTGCCACGGAGTGTGCGTTGCAGGTCTTTCTCTCACAGGACCATCAACTGTGTATTCAGTTCCTCCAGCAACCGCACCTGCGGCACCGGCACCAGGAACGTCTTCCGGGCATCATCCACAAGACGTTCGACATGTCCTTTCTCATTCGGTCGTCGCACCAGACAGAAGTGATCGTCAAACAGAAAATGACTCTTCAACCGCAGGAACTCCGTGGTGAGCTTCCGTTCCCGCTGACTGAGGATCTTCGACACCACGATCTTGCTGTTATCATAACGGATTCTGGTGGGCACTCCTCCAAAGAAGGCGAACGCCCGCACATGCCCAGCATGAAACGACTCGGTACATTCCCGTGGAAACGCCTGAATGAAAATGGCGTCCGAGTACGGCAGCGTCATCACGAACAGAGCCACCTTCGTCAGCTGGCCATTCAGGTGAACATCGGCAAAGCCGAAGTCCACCTGCGCTTCCCCCGGTGGATGCGAGAGCGGCAGAAAGACCTCACGGGACTTCGGCTTCAGGTCCCGGACCGCCATGGCCACCAGTGTCTGACCACCGGTGTAACCATGTTCGTCACGCAGACGCTCAAAGATCTTCTTGGCCGTATGCCGCTGCTTGCGATGGGAGGACTTGTCTTCCTTGAGAATCTGCTCAATCACCGGCACAAACCGGTCCAGCTTCGACGTGCGTGACGGGCTGCGTCGATACCCCGGCGGCTCACTGTGGGAGAGCATCTTCTCCAGAGTTTGCCAGTGAATGCCGTAATGCCGTAATGCCGACAGGCGGCCCGCTTGCTCATCTGGCTCGTCAGAACTTTTTGTCGAATCTCCGCCCACTGCTCCATGTCCGTATACACCCCGTCCCCCACTGCCAGCACTCAGAACGTCCGATCCAAAGACCCTCAAGTCTGAACAACTGACAACATGTGAACATCTGGGCGCTGCACTTTCCCCTGATATTCCCCTCCACGACGGACGCTACGTTTTTCGTCTGATGTCTACATTCCCCATTGGTACCCTAAAGTGGAATCTCAATTCGGACTTTGAATCCAAGGGGGCTGATTGATTTGAGGATTTTTATGAATTCTGAGTGACGCTTTTGGGATCTCTGCGAATACATAGTATTGGGATTTCGGTTTGTCTTGGCTGTTCAGTCTTTAAGTAGAGCGGGAGGAGACTTGCGATCAGGGTTCTCCAATGATGACGTTGAGCTTGCTGCAACTCCTTCCGAAAGAATGAGTTCATCTGAGCTTGCTGCGGAATGGATCAAGACGCAGAATCGTATACTTGCGTTCATCTGTTCACTGGTGAATGACTTCAATGAAGCGGAAGATCTGCTGCAGGAAACCGCAGCCAAAGTTTTTGCCTCTGTTGATCGTTACGACCGTAGTCGTCTATTTCTCCCATGGGCTATTGGAATTGCCAGGCATGTTGTGCTCGATCATCGACGACGAAGTTCGCACGACGTCCATATTTTCGATCATGAAATCATAGACGGCCTGGCGGAAGTGTTTGAGAACGTTTCAGACCGGAGTGAATTTGCACGCCAGTCGCTTTCGAAGTGCCTGGAACGCGTCTCTCCCAGCGTTCGTGAAGTGCTCCGGCTGAGATACGAAAAAAATTTGACTCCCACCGCAATCGCCTCCCAATTCGGAAAACCGCCTGGGATGGTCCGCATGCTTTTGCATCGTGTACGTGCCCAGTTGCGGGAATGCATCGAGCAGCGCTTTCGCGCGGAGGGGCTGCAGACATGAATGAGTTCCAACAACTGGTCGATAAATGGCTCGACGGGGAGGCGACGCCGGCTGAGCGGGATCTGTTAAATACCTATCTGAAAAGGGATCCCAGTCAACTGCAGAATTTTGCGGAACAAGTGGAACTCAACTCGCTGTTACGTACCCGACACGACGTTAACGGGAAGGTCGTCGGCGCGCTGACTCAGGCGGCGCATCGACTGGGGGATTTGTGCCCCGTCACTGAATCAACCGCCTGGCGTCGTCGAAGCACTTTGCTTTTAGGGGCCTGTCTGGGGGCCATTCTGGCTGTCATGTTGACTGTGACCGGAGTCTGGTGGGTTTCCGACCACGCCAATCCGGGATTCGTGGGAGAAGCTGTTCCCCCTGACGCCAACTCTGATCGTCTCGTACATTCGGGACAGGAGATCGCTGCGGTTTCTGAGCTGGCCCCATCCGTGGGGCGAGTGTCTCGCACTTTCAATGTCCTCTGGCCTTCTGAGACGCGGCGCTGGTCCGTGGAAGATCAGTTGCATCGACAGGATGTGATTGAACTTTCAGCGGGAAAAATCGAACTTTTGTTTGATTCGGGAGCAATGGTGGCCCTGACTGGTCCCGCCGTTCTTGAAATTCATTCGGCCTTCCTTGTTTCGCTCCGTTCAGGAACGGCGACGGCACGAGTGGAGAATCCTGAAAGCGGCCTGTTTCGAGTTCTGACACCTCGAACGGAAATCGTGGACCTCGGGACGGAATTTGGAGTTCGTGTTGATCCTGAGAGTCAGGACGCAGAAGTGGTTGTGTTTGATGGCTCGGTCAACCTCGTTCCGATTTCCGATGCAGACGGCACACATGCGAAGTCGCGCAGGTTGCTGAATGGCGAAGCCGTTCGCATTACAAAGTCTGGAGATTTCCAGCGCGTGGTTTCCGTCGACAGTTCCGCATATTCGTTGAGTGACGGAAACTTTTCAGAAGGACTCCGCCGACCTCTCGTGATCAGTCAGGTGGCTGACGATCGACGGGACTCCGCCAGTCCGAAGTTCTACCGGATCTTTCATGGGGGACTTGAGGAAGACGCTCGCGCTTTCGTTGACCGATATCACGAATGGAACGGAATTTCAGAAGAAGGAATGCCTTATTTTCTGAGAGGGGCGGATTATGTCGCCACATTCAATGATGATAAACACGGCAGTCCGGTGATCACCGTTTTCCTGTCGCAGCCAGCGACATTATATGTCTTTCTCGACAAGAGAATTCCGACGCCAGACTGGGTGCTTGAGTCCTTCGAGAACACCGGTCTTTATATCGGGTTGGACGAACATTTCCCTGAGATCGAAACGGCCCCACTGGGACGGGGACCGGGACAAAGTGTCGATCATCATCATCTGGTCTGGAAACGTGTCGTTAAGTCTCCCGGTCCGGTTCAGCTGGGAACCCTGAACATTCCTCTGGAACTCAGAGGAAGCATGTATGGAATTGCAGCGCAACCGTTGCGGCAAAACATCGCAATTCGCAAACGCGGTCCCGCATCGTCCAATAATTGATTCAAAACAGAGTCATTGGCAAAGACATCATTGTTTATTGCATTCATTGATATTAAGTAGGGTGGAGACATGGCAGGCTACAGAAAAACAGGATTCACACTGATCGAGTTATTAGTCGTGATTGCTATTATTGCTATTCTCGTTTCATTGCTTTTACCGGCCGTGCAACAGGCAAGAGAGGCGGCTCGCCGGAGTCAGTGTAAAAACAATCTGAAACAGATTGGACTGGCATTACATAACTACCACGACACCCATCAGGTGTTTCCGCCAGGCAACGTGGTGGCCGGGTTCTTTACAAGTAACCCTTCGCATCAGGCCTACAACTGCATGGCACGTAACCGGTCGGCTAGGACTCCGGACGGGCATGGTGCTCCCTGGACAGTGATGATTCTTCCCTACCTGGAGGAAACTGGTCGGTACAATGAATTCTCTCTCGAATCAGCGTTTTACCATCAGGAGTCTGATACGGAACCAAACGGGCCATTGCAGAATCGCCCGTTCTCTAAATACTGGTGCCCCACTTCTGAGTTGTCACGAGCGGGATATTCCGGAAACCACTATTACGGTGTTTCTGGAGGAGGGGCTACGGCCGCCTGCGATGTTGATGGCTATTCCAATCATGTCAACGGCACACTTTACCTGAATTCTTCGGTTCGAATGCGAGACCTGACCGATGGGACCACAAACGTATTTCTGGTCGGAGAACAGTCTGCGGCGACGCTTGCCAACCCGAACGGAACCGGGATCCCTTGGGCAGCAGGGGCTCGCGGGAATTCAGAAGCGTGGGGATTCGGGACAAATCTTGCCGGAACACGACGAGCCATCAACAGTCATCAAACGCAATCAGCTGCCCCCAGCAATACTCATCGCTGGGTGATCATGTCGAGAACATTTTCCAGTCGACACACAGGAGGGGCGCATTTTCTGACTGCCGATGGTGCGGTTCATTTTGTGAATGAACATCTGAATCTTACGATCTACCGTTCCCTGGGAATCCGTGATGACGGTTCTCCGGTCGAAGGTTTTCAACCGTAAATCTCGATACGAAATCCCCGACTGCGGAGCCGAGTCCCTCACCTTAAAGTTCGAACAATGTCTGTCATTCATCGATTTGTTGTCTTGATTGCGGTGATCGGAATCTTCTCTTCAGGCTGCTCTCGCAACGACGGCTTTGAACGACTGGTGCTGACCGGTGAAGTGACTCATAACGGTCGGCCCGTTCCATCGGGATCGATCTGGTTTGAGCCAGACGCTTCCGTCGGAAAATATGCCCCCACGGGCTATGCAATGATCCAAAACGGGAAGTTTCAGACTGCACTCGACAGCAGCCCGATTCAGGGTGTTCACACGATCCGCATCAACGGTTTTTCCGAACAGGTCGATTCCTCATCACAACAGGCCAAGCATGAGGAAGAAAAACGGGAGTTGTTGTTTCCGGAGTATGAGACGATTGTGGAACTGCGATCTGACCACCGGACTCTGATATTTTCGATTCCCGGAGCACCATGACTATTTTGCTCCGGCGGACCGAGAGCAAAAGATCATCCAAGAATGTAATTACCGATCATGTCACGTTCCCCCGCTGCCCCAATGACAAGCCCTCGAAACGATCCTGACGATTGAATCGGTGAGACTTCCGTCATATCCGGGAAGTAGCCGTTAGTGTATTCGTATTGTTGTTGAATGACGGTCTGATGATCTTTTTAGATTACTCAGGCAGGGCTTTTCCGCGTGTTTCCGGCATGTGCCAGACGATCAGAATTCCAACCAAAAACAGCAGGGAAAGCCAGGTGAGTGTCCAGCGCAGGTCGATATCGGGAATCCCTTTCAACCAGCCGGAGAAAATCAAAACGGGAATGGCGAGTGTTCGCCCTCCATTAAAGCAGAAGCTCGTACCAGTGGCACGCACTTTTGTTGGAAATAACTCCGGGAAATAGATGGCGTATCCCGCGTGCATCCCTAATGTGAAGAAACCAAAGATCGGCAAAATGACAAGCAACTGCGAATACGTTTGAGGTACGAAACAGGTGATGGGGACGATCATGGCCGCCAGAAGATGGTAAAATATAAATGTCGCTCGTCGACCGAATCTGGCACTCAATGGGCCAAAGGCAAGCAACCCCAGACCTCCTCCTGCTGTCTGGATAATACCGTAAGCAAATTGACTGTTGTGAATCGCTTCAGGTCTTCCCATTCCATTACGGATCAATAATTCTTCAGCTATGTTTTGTCCCGCAACAGTGATCGCCCAAAATGTTCCCAATCCGACCGCAGCAAGCAGGGTTCCGAGCGCGGCATGCTTTCTCCAATGGATATCCCGAAAGAGATCTTGCAGACGGCCCATGGAAGACGCGCCAATCTGTGTCCGGCGTTCAATCCAGGTATCCGGTTCACGCAGACTGCTTCTGACCCAGAGCACCAGAAGCGCGGGCAGGACTCCAATCAGATAAGCATACCGCCAGTGACTTCCGACCAGCATTCCCACGATCGCTGCCATCCACGTTCCAAGAACACTGGTGGCATGAAAAATGCCGGACGCATGTGATCGTGCCTTAGCAGGAAACACTTCGGAAACCAGACTGGCGGCAACGGCCCACTCTCCTCCAACTCCCACGGCGACGAGAAATCGCAACAAAGCCACTTCTTCGAGTGATGTTGCAAAGTAAGTCAGTCCGGAAAAGACAGAGTAGAACAGAATGGTGACAGCCATTGTCAGGCGGCGTCCATAACGATCGGCCAGCATCCCAAAACCGATGCCGCCAATCGTTCCTCCCAACAGGAAGATCCCCAGAAAGAAGTCGCCATACTGCCGGACTTCATTGGACTGATTCGTCCCATCAAGGATCTCGGTCAACATCACGTTTCGGGTGATGTTAAAAATCTGGCCTTCGTAAACGTCGAAGATCCAACCCGCGCAGGCAACCGTCAGGACTGTCCATTGGTACCAGGTAATCCCCGCATACCATTTTTCATTTTCAGTATGAGCCTGTTCCAACCGTTCGACATCTGCAGGAGGAGAATGGGGGCGATTTGAGTTGATTTCATCAGTCATATTGAAATCCAATAACAAACTTGCTGACTCGATAAGATTCCGGTCGCATCAAGTCACTGATCCGAGGGGAACAGACCTGCTTCCAGCACCATCATTCCCCGAATTTCATTTCACAGAAGCGTCTTGAATGAAATCAATCCGCAGTGACCAGATCCTCTTGGATTCAATAAGACGACAGGGCAATCCGCCCATGATGTCAGCCATCACAATTGAGGTACGAAAATATTGCTTCGTACCTCGGCCAGCGATGCAACGACTTTGCGTGGACCTTTAAATGTACGACGGGCATGCATCACAATGGTGTTGTCGATCAGAATGGCATCCCCGGCCTGCCATTGCAGATCGAATGCCAGTTCTTCCGCCAGATCGACGGCAACCATGACTGCGTCACGATCAAGCTGCGTTCCGTCTCCATGCCGCAATGATTCGGAAATATCATTCCGTGTATCACTCCATCCCAGAAAGGCCGCAATCAACTGGTTGAAGAAGGACTTCCGTCCCAAGGAGACCTGCTTTACGGCAGGCAAAATTGGGGTCGTTGCCCGTAAGCTGCCATCTTCCAGCCATTGCCAGGTGTAGTTCAGTTCACGGAGTCGGACTTCAGCAGCTTCGCGGGTTTCGACACCCAGAGTTCCTTTCCAACTGCGTCCCATTCCTGAGAGCACATCATCCGTATCCGGCATGACGTTGGAATACTTCAATCCCTTCTGCTCGCAATCTGCAATAAATTTCGGACACTGATCTTTCAGACGTTCATACAACACGTCAGATCGACAAACCGGCGTCGCTCCTCCTTCTAATGCAGCCAGTTCACAATAAAACAGAATCCATTCTGGATAAACCGGAGTCTGGGCCATTTCATGGTGAAACAGGATTTTCACTTCCGGGGGGGCTTCATTGGCGGAAAAGACACGCTCGGTACGATTCATGCGGACCGCGTTCGAGAGTGATTTTTTGTATGGGAAATTCTCCAATCCCAATGCGACAACAAACGCATCAAAGTCTTCAACCGATGTTAGCGGACAATCGCGGAAAAGAACGGCGCCATGTTTGGCCGCCAATTCCAGCAGATGGTCGCGCTGTGTCGAAATCCAATCTTTGAAATCCTCTTGTGAAAGATCGTTGGCATTGCTGCGGAGCGCAAAGGGAAAAACCGTGTTTCCATGAACCTGCTGTTGATCGGGACGGAATGGCGAGATATCGATGACGGAATTCATGAGGCTGCTTTCCTGAGATGAGTGCAAATTTAAAGGTACTGGTTGAAGTGAAACAGTTCAGATTCACATGGGATCGATTTGAGGCTATTCGTAAATTGGGAAAAAAGTATTGAAGGCGACTTCACAAAAATCGCCAGGATCATTGAATCTTCGATCGCGGTTAAGGCTGCTGATGGCTGACATGTCTTCTTCTGTCAATTCGAAATCGAAGATGCCAAGATTCTCAATCAATCGACCAAAATTGGTTGTTTTCGGAATCACTGCCGTTCCGCGTTGTCGTCCCCACCGCAGTACTACTTGTCCTGGAGTCCGCTCCAGGCGTGCTGAAATGCGACGAATGGCTTCCGTCTCCAGCACGGACTCCTCCTGACGCGCCATTCTCAGAGAGAAATAGGACTGGGCGCCGAGAGGCGAAAAAGCGGTCACAGCGATTCCCGATTCCTGGCAATAACGTAATAATTTTTCCTGTGTCAGATAGGGGTGTAATTCCACCTGAAGGACTGCGGGGGGAATACGGGCATATGCTTTCAGATCCCGCAGTAGAGACACACCGAAATTGCAGACGCCCAGATCCCGAACAAGTCCTGCGGTGACCAACTCTTCCATGGCTTCCCAGGTTTCACGAACAGGAACCGGCTCCTCCTCCATTCGGGGATGTGCGGCATCAGGATCGTGAAACCAGCCTGCAGGATAACGTTCTTCAAACGGGACATGTTTTAATGCAATCGGAAAATGGATCAGATAAAGATCCAGATAATCCAGTCGCAGATCGTGCAGTGATTTCTTAATCGCAGGAAGCACATGCTCTGGGCGATGATCCGTGTTCCAGAGTTTCGATGTCACCCACAGGTCATCGCGAGTAGAAATTCCAGATTGAATGACACTCTGCAACCCCTTACCCGCTTCTGTTTCATTACCGTAATCACTTGCCGCATCAAAGTGGCGATACCCCGTTTTTGCCGCCTGAAGAATGAGACCAGCGGTCTCCTCTTGAGGCACTTTCCAAAGACCCAGTCCGAGGGAGGGAAATGCTCGTCCGGTGTTTAACGTCAGTTTTTCCAGTGACACAGTTTGGTTCTTTTCCAGTTCAGGATCTCAGTAACAGGTTATGATTTCTCAATAATCTTTGGGGAGATCTTCTGAAATACACTTTCAATTAATAAGACTGTTCAATTCTCACGAGGATCAGGAGTCCATTCACGCACAGCCAGAGCTGCGGCTCCCAGCGCTCCTGAGAATTCTCCCAACGTCGATCCGATGACCTCCGGCATCTTGCTGTGAGGAGGCAATAACAATGTGTCCATTGCTTCACGAATGGAGCGAATAAATGTGCTTTCGAACTCGGCCAATGGTCCTGAGACGATGATTCTTTCCGGGTTCAGAACAAATGTGATCTGTGCAAGCACTCTGCCGAGCACTTTGCCTGTATTCCAGAGAACGTCGTGAACGAGTGGGTCATCGGCTCGGGCAGCGACAAGGAGATCCTGAAGATGAAGACGGTCACGACGGAGACTGAGTTTCGTCGGCTCCCCATTCCGAATGGCTTCTTCAAGGGTATCCATGACGGCAAGCAGAGAAGCTCTTTGTTCGAGTGTGGCTCCCTGAGGGCAGGGATAGTTTCCAATCTCGCCAGCCAGGTGATTTGCCCCGGTGTAGAGCTGATGATTCATCACGATCCCGGCAGCAATTCCGCTACGAACACCGACGCAGATGAAGTCACGGACTCCTTGCCCCTGCCCAAACAGTTCTTCCGCGAGCGCCATGGCTCGAATGTTGTTTTCGAGAGAAACAGGGACTTTAAATCGGGCTTCAAACCGTTGTCTTAGAGGGAGATCGTTCCAGCCACGGATATGGCTGTAATGGATCGCTACTCCATTTTCCATATCGACTAAACCAGGAACACCAATCGCCAGCCCCAGAAGTTTTCGATCGACGCCAATCGTCGAAGCGATCGTGATTTCTGCTTTCTCCAGAACTGATTCAGCCGTTTCTGACGGTTGAATCAGGACACGTTTTGAGTGCAGAACCTGTTGCGCGAAGTCGACGGCGGTCACCCAGAAATGACGCCCTTCGAAGTCGATTCCCGCAAAACACCCCGCAGAAGGGTTCAGCCCGATCGCCGTGGCCGGACGACCGGTGCCTTGCGCGAGTTTCCGCCCTTCCTGAAGATACCCGGTGCTGATGAGTCGGTCGACATACACCCCGATCGTGGAAGGAGCCAATTCCATTCTCCGAGCGAGTTCAACGCGAGAAAGCTCCTGCTTCCCACGAAGACAACGCACGATTTGACATTCGAGAGCGCGCCCTGTTTCGTCACTGATTCTCATGATTTTTATGAATCCCCCTTGCAAATAGGCCGAAGCCCCTTCTATACTTGTTTTGCTTTCGAAATTTGTCAAGAATCAACACCAAGTTCATCGACAATAATTTCGATGAAGTCCAAAGTATTATTGTCCCGTAAATGACTGTGAACAAGTATCTTAGGGAATTGTCGCCTTTCTCGGGTGTAGGGCACCAATTTCACCCGTGGCGTTTTGTTTTCTATTAAATTCTACCTATTTGATCGTGATATTATAGTGGAGTCAAAACATGGCGATGGATCTCGTTTCCCCTGTTGCCAATCGGCGCGAGTTTCTTGGAACTGCGATCGCAGGTGGAGCACTGCTGCTCTCTCCGCTGGGAAGTCGTGCTTACGCAGGTAACGGTGGGCCGCTCAAAGTGGCTCTGATTGGAAGTGGAGCCCGAGGGGCCGGTGCGGCAGCTCAGGCTCTTTCGACTCCGTTCCCGGTCAAGCTTTGGGCAATAGCAGATGCTTTCCCTGATCGCCTTGAGTCCAGCCTGAAAGCCCTGAAGGCGGGTTCCGCCGGGGCTTACAACCTTGATAAGGGAAATGGCTTTGGGGATGCGATTGATGTTCCGGAAGAGCGACGTTTTGTTGGACTGGATGCCTATCGCAAGGCCATTGATTGCGGTGTCGATGTGGTCATCATTACTGGCCCTCCCGCCTTTCGCCCTCAGCATTTTGAGTATGCGGTCAATGCTGGTAAGCATGTCTTTATGGAGAAGCCCCTGGCCACTGATCCGGCGGGAGTGCGGCGGATTCTGGTAGCCGCCCAGATCGCGAAGGAGAAGAACCTGAAAGTCGGAGTCGGCCTGCAGCGTCATCACGAATCCTCCTACCAGGAAGCAGTTCAGCGTATTCATGACGGAGAGATCGGACGGGTTGTCGCAATTCGTGCGTACTGGAACGGTGGACTCCCCGCGAAACGGCCTATTCCTCGTGGGAATCTGACGGAACTCGAATATCAGGTTCGGAACTGGTACTTCTTCAACTGGCTCAGCGGAGATCACAACGTTGAACAGCATATTCACAACCTTGACGTGGGAAACTGGATCGCAAAGGCACCTCCGGTGTCCGCAGAAGGAATTGGAGGTCGGCAGGTCCGGACTGGCAAGGAGTACGGCAATATTTACGATCACCACACCGTGGAGTACACATATGCCGACGGCACAAAAATGTATAGCCAGTGTCGTCAGATTCCGGGCTGTCAGAATAAGGTCGCTGAATTCATTGACGCTGCAGAGGGGCACGCGGAGTTGGGAGGAAATCGTTTCGCACTCAGCCGTAGTGGTGAGAAGGTTTGGCAACCGGAACGAAAGAACACCGGACCGAAAATTAGCCCCTATCAAGTGGAACATAATGTTCTGTTTGATGCGATCGTAAACGATAAGCCGCATAATGACGCTGAAAATGGGGCATATAGCACACTGACCGCAATTATGGGGCGACTGGCGACATATTCAGGGAAACTGATTCGCTGGGAAGATGCCCTGAACTCAAATCGTGTGATCACGACAGATGCAGAGATGTGGTCGGCGACTGCACCAGTGCAACCGCTTGCTGACGGTTCCTATCAAATTGCTGTCCCGGGAGTCACTGAGGTGCTTTAGTTCGACTGCCAAAAGCTCGTGTAATCTTTTAAGAACGCAAATCTGACCATGCAACGAAGATATTTCATTCAATCGGTACTCATGAGTGGTGCAGCGGTCGCGGGTGGATCGCGACTGATGCCCGCGATCGCGGCCCACTCAACTGATGCTTCTGGAGAGACACCGGCCACTCGGTCATTCACATTGCGGTATGCACCACACTTCGGAATGTTCAAAAACTCGGCTGGAGACGGTCTGATCTCCCAGATTGAATTTGCAGCCGACCAGGGATTCACGGCCTGGGAAGACAATGAAATGAAGAGTCGCCCGATTGAGGTGCAGGAACAGATCGCCTGCACTCTCGAAAAACGGGGGATGGAAATGGGAGTGATTTCCGCACTTCGCGGGGTCTGGTCGAAAGTGAACTTCGCAGGAAATGATGCCAGTCTCCGTGAAGAAATCCTTGTCGCCATGAAAAACATTGTCGGTGTCGCCAGGCGGGTCAACACAAAATATCTGACAGTCGTTCCAGGACTCCAGGACCCCAAGCTTCCGGAGGGTTACCAGTTTGGAAACGCCGTTGATCTTTTGCGCCGCTGTGCCGACATCGTGGAACCCGCAGGACTGATCATGGTTCTGGAACCACTCAACCGTCAAAAGAATCATCCGGGAGTTTATCTGTCCGACTCGTCACACGCCTATGCTCTCTGTCGTGCCGTGAATCGGCCCTCCTGCAAAATCCTGTTCGACATTTACCACCAGCAGATCACCAATGGAAATCTGACGCACCATCTGAATCTCTGTTGGGATGAGATCGGCTACTTGCAGTCCGGAGATAATCCTGGCCGCAATGAACCCGGAACAGGCGAAATCAATTATGTGAACCTTTTCCGCACGATTCTCGCCAAAGGATATCAGGGAATGATCGGCCTGGAACATGGAAATTCTTTAACGGGAGTTGAAGGAGAGCAAGCGGTGATCGCTGCCTATCGTGCCGTCGACCCCACACCGCAGGCAGAAAAAACCGGCGAAACGTGACGCATCATCGTTGTCAACTCACTGATAAAATGAACCTGTCATTGTGAAAGAATTTAGATTGATGAGCCAGCAAGTTCGATATGGATTGATCGGCTTTGGGGCGTGGGGTAAATGCCATGCCGAGGCTATTATAAAAGCACCCGGTGCAGAACTTGTCGCGGTGGCGACAAATTCCCATGCTTCTGCAGAATTGGCTGCCAGTCAATATCCGTCCGCCTCTGTCTACACAGACTATCGACTGTTATTGGAGCGGGACGATCTTGATGCTGTTGATATTGTCATTCCAAGTCATCTGCATCATCAGGTCGCCAGAGCGGCCTTGCAGCGCGGCCTGCATGTGTTGCTTGAAAAACCAATGGGAGTATCAGTTGCTGAATGTGATGACCTGACTACGTTATCTCAAAAGCACGGACGGCATCTTGTGATCGGTCATGAACTTCGCCTTTCGTCATTATGGGGAAAAGTGAAAGAATTGATCGACAGCGGCTATATCGGGACACCGCAGTACGTACTGGTAGAACTTTCCCGTAATCCTTATCGAAAAGGGGCGGACGGCTGGCGGTATGATTTGTCCCGCGTCGGCAACTGGATACTGGAAGAACCGATCCATTTTTTTGATCTGGCCCGTTGGTATCTCGATTCGACTGGCAAGCCCATTTCCATCTATGCATCAGCCAACTCACGGCAATTGGATCACCCGGAGCTACAGGACAATTTCAGTGCCATCTTCCGGACAGAAAATGGAGGATATGCCGTCGTCTCGCAGACACTCAGCGCATTCGAGCATCACCAGACAGTGAAAGTCACTGGAACTCGGGGAGCACTTTGGGCTTCCTGGAGTGGTGCCATGGACCGAACCCGTCATCCGACGTTCTTCCTCCGCGCGTTCGACGGAGAAACCGTTCAGGAAATTCCAGTAGAAAGAACGGCAGGAGAGCTTTTCGAACTGGAAGACGAACTGGCCGGATTCACCCGGCTGATTCAAGGAGAGCACTCGTCGCTGTGTACCGCTGAAGATGGACGATGGTCGGTGGCGCTCTGCCTGGCGGCACAGCGTTCTATCGATGCCGGAAAACTGATTGAACTCGTATGAGACATCAAGCTCTTTGAGTTGAATGAACTGATGTGTTGAGATTCCGCCGTCACCATGAAATGTCGCGAGCAATGGCGGCGAACGGAATCTTTTCCAGAACCTCTTACTTCACGATTCTTGAGATAAGGAAAGTCATGGCCAGGTTGACCCCCGCCCCATCCAGTGCCGCTCGAGCTGGATTCACGCTGATCGAGCTGCTTGTCGTGATTGCCATCATTGGCATTCTGGTCGCTTTATTGTTGCCGGCAGTTCAACAGGCACGTGAGGCCGCTCGCAGATCTCAGTGTAAGAATAATTTAAAACAGATCGGACTGGCACTGCATAACTATGAATCAACATACGGTAGCTTCCCTATTGGATTTATCGACACGATCAATACAACGACCGGCGGTAATCAGGATAGCGGCTGGTCCTGGCATGCGTTCCTCCTGCCGTACCTAGAACAAGCTGCACTCTACAACCAAATCGATTTTCGATATCACCCCTGGGGAATCTCGGCCAACACCACACTCGGCAATCTCGAGGTGGTTACGAAGCCATTACCCGTCTTCAGTTGTCCAACTGATCCCAAGCCTCCGACGCATGGGCTGCATGTCGCTCCTCATCCTACGGGAGATGGGGGCATTCCGAACGTGGCAACCAGCAGCTATTGCGGCGTGGTCTCTCCCTTCGACGGGGGACAATGCGTCGTTTCAGGAACGACCATGGTGACGGATCCCCGTAATACGGGAGTGTTCGGGATCAATGTTGCCCGTCGTGTGCGAGACGTCACCGATGGCCTCTCGAATACTGCCGCGGTTGGAGAGGTTACCTGGGGAAAAGCCTATTATGGAGGCCAGTCCCGAAACAATACTCTGTATGGAATTCTACAAAGACTTGGAGGCGCAATGTGCCAGAATGTCGGACCAAGTCTGCTGAATTCCGACGTTGATGGAGCATCGAACGACGAAGAAAGTTGGGCAACCCCCTATCATGTGCTGCGTGCAATGCATAAAAAACTGAACGGCCCGACGGGGGCCTTTGCACACCGGTCTTTTCATAGCCGACACACCGGAGGGGCTCATTTCCTGATGTTGGACGGATCAGTCCGGTTTGTCAGCGAAAATGTTCACAACACAGAAACAAACTTCAACAATGCTCCCGATGGACCGTTCGGAATTTATCAACGACTGGCAAACATCAGAGACGGTTTAGTTCTGGGTGAGTTCTAATAACGATCGTAGAATGGAGATCGAACTCTTCACAGATCTAAAAGAATGCTCAATAACATCCGATTAGCAGGTCTCCGAAACTCTTACCCAAATCGCCTCACCGATTTCTAATAGAGCTGGTGAATTTGATCTGCCCGCAACTTTTAAAGTTCGGTACCGCTCAGGAAAAGAGAGGCTCCGCGCCGCCTCTTCAATTATACAATGAGCTTTGAATTGAAATTCAATAGTAGAGCACAGTGAGCATGTTGATTATTATCAATTATCTGAGACGTTCATTGGGGATTGTGCTAATCCATGGAGTTTTGATTGGTTCCGTTACGGGATGTTCACGGGATGGGCCTCAGCTTGCTACCGTTACCGGAACCATCACAATCGGAGAGCAGCCGTTGAAATACGCGACTGTCACATTTATACCTCAAGGGGAAGCAGGAGCAGGCCCTTCCTCGGGGGTAACGGATGAAAAAGGTAAATACAAACTTGGGTATAGTCGAGACCGAGCTGGGGCATTTGTCGGGCGACACGACGTCACCATACGTGGTCTGGAAGTTCCTGATAAAGCAACGCGCGATGCTCTCCATGAATCGGGGATTGATCCTGCTCTCCTCCCTAAGGTTCCCCGAAAATACCTCGATCCCGGAGCGATCTCGGCGGAAGTCAAACCCCATAAAAACACCATTGATTTCCAACTCGATCCTCAGTCCCGCTGAAGTGCTTCAAAAGAAGTCGCAGATTGCCTCCGCGTCGCCCGGTTCCATTCCCAAGGCTCTCCGTTTCATTCGGAAAATCGATGTCTCAGACGCTTTTCAATCGTCGTCAATTCATTGGAACCGAACTTGGTGCCTTAGCAGGAAATTTTCTGCTTCCCGGAATTACGGGAGCATCCGTTCAAACCGTGGCAAACGAGCGGATTACGGTGGGAGTTATCGGCCTTGGGGCGCGAGGATTCAATCTGCTGGATGATTTTCTGGCACGGCCGGATGTACAGGTTGCCGCCCTCTGTGACGTCCTTAACCGCCACTACCGGGCTCTTAAGTGGGGCACAGGAACCGCTTACGGACGCGAACCTGCTCGCATCAAAGCCAACGCCAAGCATGGCGAGCAAACCAAATCGGGAAATTTTCGCGGAGTGCGCCTGTTTTCCGATCCCAGAGAACTGCAGGCTCTTAAGGATCTCGACGCGGTCGTGATCGCGACTCCTGATCACTGGCACGTCTGGTGCATCCTGGAAGCCTTACGGGTGGGGAAGGATGTGTACTGCGAAAAACCGGTCACCCATTTCTTCTATGAAGAACAACTGGTGTATCGCGAAGTCGCCGCTCGGCAGGCCGTTTTTTAAACGGGGTCGCAGCAGCGATCCGAACCTGTTTTCCAGCGGGCTGTGGAACTGGTACTCAACGGGCACTTAGGCAAAATTCGTGAATTCGCTGTCGGCCTGCCGAAGGGGTATGCAGCCCCACAGGGAGATGCAACGGTGCTTCCGCCGCCCGAGGGACTCGTCTATCCCCTGTGGTGCGGTCCAGCTGAGGAATTGCCGTACATGTGGGCACGGCATCATCGATAGTGGCGCGGATATTCCTGACCGCCATCAACAGGCACGCCGACGTATGGTGATGGTTTCATGATATTGCACTGCTCGTATGACGGAAAATCATTTCAGAAGGTCTTCGTGTGAGAACGATTGCCATCATTGGTGGTGGATTCTGTGGGACAATGGTTGCCGTCAATCTTGCTCGGATTGCAGAAGCTCCATTACGAATCATATTAATAAATTCGAATCGACCCATGGCACGGGGAGCAGCCTATAGCACACGACAACCGGAGCATTTGTTGAATGTTCTGGCAGCAAATATGTCTGCGTTCCCCGACCATCCGTCGCACTTTGTCGACTGGCTGCAAACACGTTCCGAGTATGTGGATTTTCCGAAATCAACATTGCGGGAGATGTTTATTCCTCGAACGATTTACGGGGATTACTTGTGCAATCTGCTGTTCAGCTATTCGCGTCAGATCGGTGATGCTGGACGCGTTAAGATTGACATCGTCGAAGAGAATGCCATCGACATTCTCGATGCCGATGAGATGGGCCCGACCGTCATTCTTGCCAATGGCGACCGTATTGTGGCCGACCAAATCTTGCTGGCGACGGGCAACCAGGCTCCAGCGCCATTTCACGGGCCAAATGAAACGTTCACGCATCCCGCCTATTGTCCCGATCCGTGGAGTCGTTGGGAAAATGCTCTTCCCGATGGCGGTAACATCATTCTTCTTGGAACGGGACTGACGATGGTCGATATTTTTCTCAGCCTGAACGCGAGGGCCTGGAAAGGGAACATCATCGCGATTTCGCGACACGGACGTGTGCCGATGTCTCATTTCAGATTTACCGATCGTTCTGATGACCTGATTGATCCAGATGATTCCCCTTCCCTGTCTGTTCTATTACAAATTGTTAAACAACACTGCCTGAGTATGCGAAAGGTCGGTCAGAACCCCACAATAACTATCAATAAGTTGCGTCCCCATATCCAACGATTATGGAAAGGGTTGTCAATTGCCGACAAGGAGGAGTTCCTCAAAAACTATGCCTCACAATGGAATGTCGTTCGCCACCGCATTCCAGAAAGCGTTCATCGTCAACTCTCAGACGCGATTGCAAATGGCCGACTGCGAATTTTACAGGGAACGGTGGTAGAACTTCGGCCACGTGAAAACGGTGTGGCTGTCGTTGGGTTGCATGAAGGGACCGAGTTCATTCAGGAAGGGGCATATGTCATTAACTGCACTGGTCCTCAGTCTCGCATATCGGAAACAGCAGATCCTTTGTTAAGCAGTTTATTGCGGAGTGGTCTTGCCCGAACTGATCCACTGGACCTGGGAATTGACATTTCCACCAAATTTGCAGTGATTGGACAGGATGGAACTGAATCAGAGTTTTTGTTTGCGATTGGTCCTCTCCTGAAAGGAACGCTCTGGGAAACGACAGCCGTCCCTGAACTTCGTGTTCAGGCATTCAACGTTGCACAGATTCTTGCAGGATCAAGCTGTCACTCCAGTATTCAGATTTCCCCACAGTCAATCAGTGAGGCTATCGAATACTATATTTGAAATTTCGTCGTTCCAAGTTTGTCTCAAAGAGAAGTGAAGTAGTTAGTCCGCCTTAAACCCACGGCCTCCGGCCGTGCGAGATTCTTTACGAGAACGAATGAGCGAGTTGGTTCATGGCGGCTGATGTTCGCAAATAACGGATGATCTCCGTTGATGAATCAATGTTGTTGTTGGTTTTCAGAGCCGAAGTGTGATTTGAGGCAGCTATTTGGGAATGACAATAGATGTTCATTTCA
>DATMFC010000097.1:0-23173 GCA_035556335.1 Planctomicrobium sp.
TGCAGGAACAGGGAGAGGAATACCTGGTGCTGGTCAAAGACAACCAGCCGACGCTTCATCAGGAAATTCGCCAAGCCTTCGTCATCCCGAAGGGCTTTCCCCCCCCCTACCGAGTGCGACTGGCACAGGAAGCCCGTCAAACCGCGACCACCACGGAAAAGAGCCATGGTCGTGTTGAAACCCGGACACTGACATCGACCACCGTGGGCATCGACACCTGCGACTGGCCAGGCGTGAAGCAAATGCTGCGTCTGGAACGAACGACCACGTCCAAGAGCCAGACGAAGACGACGGTCAGTTACGCCGTGACGAGTGCTTCCCGAGAGCAGGCGAATGCCCCACAGTTGCTGAAATGGTGGCGCGGCCGCTGGGAGATCGAGAGCACGTATTGGGTGCGAGATCAGGTGTTTGGAGAAGACCACCATCGTAGCCGAACCGGCTCCGCACCGTTTGCGTTGAGTCAAATCCGTAATGCAGCCATCAACTTCTGTCGCACGCTGAAGCTGGGAAACATCCAGGCCGCCCTGAGAGAACACGCCCTCAAACTCGACGTCCTCCTGACCAGACTCCGCATCGTGAAATAATTCGGTGCCGTGCTCTGGTACTGGGGAAGCATTGATTTCGAAATCCTGTCGCGTCTGCGAGCGGCCTTTCCACACATTCGCAGTGTCATGATGGACGAAGTGATAGTTGCAGAGTTTACTGAGTCAATCGGCAGACCAGGAAGCAGTCGTCAGCCAGCAGACGTGGAATGATCGAGATGCGAATTCCTCTCCGAAGAGTCCACTCCATTCAAAGGGACGTGCCATTCTGCTGAAGTGGTTCACGCTCAGCAGCGACATCCACGGTTCCGTGCGAGTTGGACTGATCGGGGTCAGTTTTGCTAGGGGTTCTTAGTAATCAACTTGAAATCGGGTCATGAAGATATCGGTGTTTGCTCGTTTGGTATCGACAATTGGTCCCGTGACAGTACCCGGTTCAGAAATGGAATGAATGTAGTTAAATACAAACTTCGTATACGGGGTTGTGTACCAATTCAGACCGAACGTGTAATCCGTGATATCTCCCCCTTTGATCCCTGTTCCAGATCGGTCGTTCAAGTTGAGATAGGAGAATCTGGCAGCAACTTCCCATGCTCCCCATCCACGCGAAATACAATCCTGACAAAAGCTGACGCTACTACGTGGGATGATACGGTCAATCGCGCCCGATTTGCGATCATAAGGACGATAGTCGTCAGTCAGAAAATAGCCAACTTGAGCATAGACTCCCGGAAGAACTGCAAGACCTTCCTGGGTCGCTACGAATTCTGGATTGGCAACCTGATCTCGTGTGTTCACGAAATTAACCATAGCTTCGGACTGAAGAGAGAAACGTTCATTGACCCACAGCAATTCTGTTCCAATCACGTTAAACGAACTGACATGAATGTTTCCCGTCGAAACAAAAGGAGGAGTTCCGTTCAGCCTTCCTGAAACTCCAGCTCCACTTGTTCCAGGATCAGCTGGATTCGCTCCCACGAACGCTTCGGGGATGGTTCTGAAGTTGACCTTGTGATCATTGGGAGCGCTGAAGTAATGGGCCACGCCAAGATGAAGATACTTGCGCCCATCCAGGTCCCAGACTGGAAGAAAGGTCATTCTCTCGGCTGAGCCATAACCACCTTTCAGGCTGATTGAACCGCCGAACTGGTCGTTGCCCCCTGCAAAAAATGAGGCAGCCCAAGTCATGTCCTGTTCGTCATTGGAGTCAAAGAATCCGACTCCAATGTGACGAAACGCTGTGAATGGAACAAACAGAACTGACCGTTCCATGAAAGTGGTGTAGCGAAAGCTGCTGACAACTTCGAGACTGAAAGGTTGCTTCCATTGACCGATCCTGACATTTCCCAGGACCGGAACATCTGTCTGATCGACATACAGGTCTTGAATCGTGGGACGACCAATGAATCCAAAATCGACCTGGGCAAAGTAATGAGTATGAGCAGCAACCTGTCCGCGTGACGAAATTCGGAACCGGCGAAAGTCAGCCCCATTCGGAACGCGATGGTAGTCATCGATGCTCGCTTGATTCTGGTCAAACCAGGCGGCATCGGCCTGAAAGACGCCCCCCAGGGATGCGGTGGGATATTTCGTCTTTGATGCCCCTGTCACGAAATTGTGGAATGCCGACTCAAGCGAGGAGAGTCGGTTTTCATGATCACCATCATCAGTCGAAGAATGGCCGAATTCCATTGGTTCAGGATCGACCGGGGCAGGTGGGAAGAAATCCGAAGTCGCCTCGTCGGCAAAAACTGCCTGAACATCGTCGTCTCGATCCGGAGTACGATATTTTGTCTCCAATTCGCCGACACGACTTCGCAGCTTCAGATTTTCCGATTCCAATTGGTCAAGCCGTAAGATCAACTCGTTGAGTGAGTGATCGCTGGCAAACGCATCTTGCAGGCAGACCACTGGGCCAAGCAGCACCAGCATCGCTGTCATGACTTGAACAGGGAAAACTCGGGCAGTTAGGAAGTTCGGCAACAAATTGCCCCTTCTCTGCAATTGGAAAATTCCATACAACCATACTCCTGATGATTTGTATCGGCACAAAATCAGGAGACTCGACAAATTTTGCAGAGTTTGTTTGCGGTCTTCTCAATTTCAAAGTCCTCTGAACAAAACCTTCCGCGATTTGCTCACGGAAAGAGAATTCTCATTGCTCAAGAGGCTTCGTTCGCGGCTCGAGTGAGCCTTTACGGAAGATCTCGCAAAATCCTGAAGAGCTTGGGGACAAGAGAATAAGGGGCCGGAAGTGATGCAGTTTGCGTCCCATTCCCCGCTTTTCCCCCACTCAAGAAAAGCATGAAACCCCTGAGACTGCTCGCATTTTACATATCGTAATACATCGCGAACTCCCACGGATGAGGGCGTTCGCGCAAGGCGTTCACTTCACGACTCATTTTGTGGGAAATCCAAGTGTCAATGACATCGTCCGTGAAGACGTCTCCGCGAAGAAGAAACTCATCATCATTTCGCAACGCCTGCAATGCTTCTTCCAGTGAAGAAGGGAGCGGAGCGTAATCTGCAAGTTCTTCGACAGACAGGTCGTAAACGTCTTTATCCAGTGGTGGTCCAGGATCTATTCGGTTCTGGATTCCATCTACAGCCGCCATCAGAATCGCGGCCATTGTCAGATAGGGATTACAGGTCGGATCCGGGCAACGGTACTCAAACCGCTTCGACTCCGGGGAGGATGTGTGTACCGGAATCCGAATTGCGGCAGAACGATTCCGGAAACTGTAGGTTCGGTTAACGGGAGCATCGAATCCGGGAATAGTTCTCTTATAGCTGTTTGTTGTCGGACAGCAGAATGCGAAAATGGCGGGAGTGTGCTTCAGAATTCCCCCCATGGCATGGGTTGCAAGTTCGCTTAAACCGCCATAGCCCGAACCGGCAAACAGGGGCTGACTGTTCTTCCACAGAGAGAAATGCATATGCAGCCCGGAACCGTTGTCGTTCCAGATAGGCTTGGCCATGAATGTCGCTGTTTTCCCGACCCGAGCCGCCACATTCTTGACGATGTACTTGAATCGTAACAGGTTATCCGCAGCCTGAAGAAGTGGGCCGTATTTGAGTTCCACTTCACATTGTCCGGCCGTGGCCACTTCATGGTGTTGTCCACCCACCTCGACACCACAGGCCTGAGCGATCAGCATGATCTCTGTGCGCAGATCCTGAAGCGTGTCAGCAGGAGGCATCGGGAAATAGCCTTCACGACGCCGGATCCGGTAGCCGCGATTCGACTCTCCCTGACTCAGACCACGATTCCATTCCCCTTCAACACTGTCGATGTGATAGTAGGCTTCCCGTTCATTCTGATCGAAACGGACATCGTCGAAGACAAAGAACTCAGGTTCCAGGCCGAAATTCGCCACGTCGGCAATTCCGGTCGACCGCATATAGGCTTCCGCTTTTCGAGCGACATTACGGGGATCCCGTTCGTAATCCTTTCGCGTGATCGGATCCTGAATGTTACAGATCATCGCCAGAGTCGACTTCATAAACGGGTCGACCGTAGCGGTCTCCGCCTGAGGAATGACGAGCATGTCACTCTCGTTAATCGACTGCCAGCCCCGCATTGAAGACCCGTCAAACGTCAGGCCATCTTCGAAACTCTCCTCGGTGAGAGCATTCACGGGAATCGTAAAATGCTTCTGAGTGCCAGGAAAATCCATGAACCGTAAATCAACGGCTTGAATTTCGTTCTGACGGCAGAGCGCCAAAACTTCGCGAGGAGTCATGCAACGATCCTGATCAGGTTGAATTCATACACATCATCCTCGATTGCCGATGACGTGCACTCTGTATGGCTGCGACTTATTCTGACGCGTCGTCACTTCCGCCGCCAGTGTTGGTCAGCAGGTCTTTTGAAGCCAGTACCTTCTCCTTGAGTTCCTGAAGAATTTCCGGATTCTCTTCCAGAAACTGTCGGGCTTTCTCGCGCCCCTGGCCAAGCCGGGTGTCGCCGTAATTAAACCAGGCCCCACTTTTCTGCACGAACTTCTGGACGACCGCCAGATCCAGGACGTCTCCTTCCATGCTGATCCCGCGACTTCCCAGCATGTCGAATTCCGCAACACGAAACGGAGGAGCCACCTTGTTCTTGACGACTTTTCCCTTCATGCGAATCCCGATTGTTTCTTCCCCTTCTTTCAATGTCGCGATCCGGCGAACATCGACACGGCAGGAACTGTAAAACTTCAGGGCTCGCCCCCCCGGAGTGGTTTCCGGACTGCCGAACATCACGCCAATCTTTTCCCGGATTTGATTGATGAAAATCACGCAGGTTTTCGCCTTGGCGATCGCCCCCGTCAGCTTTCGCATCGCCTGACTCATCATTCGGGCCTGCAACCCGACATGCTTATCCCCAATCTCTCCATCCAGTTCCGCCTTGGGGACCAGCGCGGCAACAGAATCGACGACAATGATGTCGACGGCATTGGATTTGATCAGCATTTCTGCAATCTGAAGCGCTTCTTCCCCGTAACTGGGTTGACTGACCAGTAAGTCTTCCAGATTCACTCCCAGTTTTTTGGCCCATGCGGGATCGAGAGCATGTTCCGCGTCGATGAAGGCAGCGATGCCTCCCTTCTTCTGGGCATCGGCCACCGCATGCAGGGCAAGAGTTGTCTTTCCGCTGGATTCTGGTCCGAACAACTCAATGATTCGCCCACGTGGAAAGCCATAGCCCCCTAATGCCAAATCCAGTGACAAGGCACCTGTTGAAATCCCGTCGATCGAGGCTCCCGGCTGATCGGAAAGCCGCATGATAGAGCCTTCACCGAACGTCTTGTGAATCTGCCCTAAAGCGTTCTGCAAAACGCCGTTCGATTCTTTGGAGCTGCTGGATTCCTGCTTTTTGATAACGCGGGTTTTCGCCATGAGTCTCATCCTTAAGAGCAGTTTGCCCTATCGTGTGCCAGCACAGCACAATTCCCGGTCCAAATCGATTCCAATCAGGAATGACGCGGTTCGCTGCGTGGCGTTATGTCAAATCAATGATGCGACAATAGTGAACATCGGAACACACTATAGCGTTTCAGGAATTCATTTCAATTCCAATTCACCCGATAAAAGCCCACGAATCTCACGAATCCACCGACCCGTGAATCGCTCTCAAAAGAATTCGTCGGTAAGAAGGTCATTTTCGCTGAGCAGGTGCTGGCCCTGATCGGTAAGAATTTGGCGCGCGGCGTCAATATCATCCACATGCACCGCGATCGCCCCCCGTCGGGAACGGCGATAGAGCAGCGGATACGTGTAAGTAATGTTGATTTCGGCGGCGACGAGTTGGCGGAAAATGGTGCCGAACGGGTCATGCTCGTCCGGCAGTTCCACACCGAGAATATCACTCTCGATCACCGTGAAATTGGTGAGTGACAGAATCTCCCGGACACGATCGGAATCATTCACCATGATTCGAGCCACAGCAAAATCGATGGTGTCGACAATACTCAGGGCGACGATTCGTAAATCATGCTGTTCAATCTGCCGTAGCAGTTCATGCAGGCGTCCGACCCGATTTTCCATGAAGACGCAAAACTGACGCAAACAGGGCCAGTCTCGCCCCCGCATCGTCAACGGGGATACGACATTGTCGTCATCGTCACTGAAATCGGACGGCATCAGGCATTCTCCAGGAACCAGTCAGGCGGGGGTACGCGCCATTCATCCAACGTCACAACCGTAAGGAATGGGGGATTACGAATCGCTCCATCCTGCAATAATGAAGATCGATTCGCGATTCCGGTCCCAATCTTAGGCCGTGACACGACACCAATCTATCGTATAGAAATGGGTTCTGTTCTCAAATCATACATCCGGTGCCATTACGATTCCCCTGAATTTCCTCCAACCCAAACCTTGTCACGAGCATGTGCCCACTAAAAACCATCATTTTTGACATGGGAAATGTCCTGACATTTTTTTCGCACGAAAAAATGTGTCGGCAAATTGCCCAATTGTGCGGGTGTTCAACCGAAAGCCTGCGTCAGGAACTGATCGACTCAGGGTTACAATGGGAATTCGAACGGGGACGCATCGACGAACACCAACTCAAGACCCGACTGGAAGCCCGATATGGTTGCCGGTTAGATCTGTCGGAACTCTGCCGGGCGACCGCTGATATTTTCACACTCAACAGTACGATCGTGCCTGTTCTGGATGAATTGAAACGCCGGGGATTACGCCTGGTCCTGCTTTCCAACACCTGTGTGACACATGTCCGGTTCATCCAGCAGGAATTCGATGTTCTGAACCGGTTTGATCATCTGGTTCTTTCCTTCGAGGTCGGAGCAGTGAAACCGGAACCGGCGATTTATCAAGCAGCGATTCAAGCCGCCGAATGCGAACCCCACGAAGCACTATACACAGACGACATTTCAGAATACGTGGAAGCAGGGCGGTCTCATGGGCTGAATGCCGTCGTCTTCACCACAACGGAAGCATTTGTGAACGACTTGAAATCGTACGATCTCAACCTTGAGGTGTGACCATATCGGTTTGACGGTTTTCGGATGTGGTCCGCACGGTCGACGCCATGATCATCAGCGATCCCCAGGCACAAAGAGAGATTTTCTTTTCCAAAGATATTTCGATCTATTGTGGAAATTGGGTGATCATCGGTGTAATCTGCCTGAAAGGGAAATGCGGTCCTGAGGCTTCGTTCCCTGTCACATTGCGTCGGTGTTTCCATTTCGGGTGGAACGGGAGCCAAGGAGTCTGTTCTCCACGGATTGTCCTGAATCCCCTGAAATTTAATGTCTGAAAACGGTTCTCATACTGGAAGGTCATTCCGCGATGAAGATCTTGACATGTGCAGGCGCATGCTTTCTCGCCTGTTTCACTTCTCTGACGATGATTCAGGCTCAAGAGAAGAAATCGCTTCCCAAGCCGGTGGTTCCGACTGAAAAAATTTCCCTCTTAAATGGAAAAGACCTGTCGGACTGGTACGGGTGGACCAAAGAATATCACCGTGAAGATCCCATCGGGATTTTCAAACTTCTGCCAGATGGCACTCTTCGTATCTCCGGTGAAGGCTACGGCGGGTTGACGACCAAGAAGGAATACGCTGACTACTATCTCGTTGCTGAATACCGCTGGGGAACCGAAACTCACCTGAATCGCAAAGACCGCAGTCGCGACAGTGGGCTTCTGCTCCACTGTCAAGGACCAGACGGAAACTACGGAGGCTCCAAAGACAAGTTGGGCCCATGGATGGCATCGATCGAGTTCCAGATTATCGAAGGGGGAACCGGAGATATTCTCGTGTTGCGTGCCAATGATGAAAACGGAAACCTGATCGAATCAACGGCCACCGCAGAAATCACCAAAGGCCCGAAGAATCAGTCGATCTGGACCCCCGGAGGAACTCCAACGGAATTCAAGAGTGGACGCATCAACTGGTTCGGCCGTGACCCCGAATGGAAAGATGTCATCGGGTTCCGAGGCAAAAATGATGTTGAAAGCCCGGGACAGGAGTGGACCAAGATTGAGTGCTATGCCAAAGGGGACACTCTGGTTTATCTGGTGAACGGCGTTGTTGTGAATCGGGCAAGCAAAGTCTATCCGGCACAAGGCAAAATTCTGGTTCAGACCGAAGCCGCGGAAATCTTCTTCCGACGATTTGATCTGTACCCGTTGCCGGAAACAATCCCGTAACGTCAGCTGCAGTTCTCCGAATTTCAGCACACCAAGCGCCCTCCAGAATTCAAACGTAATTCTGGAGGGCGCTCCTCTTATAATGCGACTGCTCTATCCCGAATCATTCAGAGGAACCACGGAAAGGACGGAAGAGACGGAATTGATAAGGAGAACTGACATCGTGCCAAAACAGACTGTCTCTCCAGAAACCTGTCAGAATTTTTCGTAACTTATCTGAACCAATCCCGTTCCATGATTTCCGTCTTTTCCGTGGTGAATAATCCGGGTTTGGGGTTCTTAGGTTGTGTTGACAATGATTTCATCAGGTTAAGGATTGCAGCAAAGTTCCAGAATGACAGGAAGTTACGTGCGGTTTTCTCGTAGCGGGTCGTCACCCTGCGGTTCCATAGTGGTAACATGCTAGCGCCACGCTTCTCCCTGGCTTCAAAAACGCTGCTTTTTTGAGCCCTTGTTAATGCGGCGCCCGATCGATCTGCGCTTTAGAAATCAAAAGAGCTTACGGGAGATTTCGAAAGAAATTGGCAGTCCGTCCGAGTCAGTTTGTAAAGCATTATACCGTACGGCATCCATTCGGGGCCAGTCGATCGCGAACAGAACGACGACAATGCCAAGTAGCACAAGAACAACAACCAGTGCGGTCGTCATCGGCTTCCTGCGATTGACCGATCACTGGGTCAGATATGAGACCCCCTAACGAAACTAATTCCGATCCGCTCACGGAAAGGGAATTCTCATCGTTTGAAAGGTTTTGTTCGCGGCATTTTAAGGACAGCCCTCAATATTGCTGTCGTTTTTGTAGAATGAGTGTGTCGTTCTATTATCGGGAGGCGTTTTTCGTATCGGACGGTCCGGGTGGCCGGGGCTGGAGTGTACTCGCGACACCCCGTTACGAGTTCAGAGAGACACTGAATTCATCGTTCGTTCTCTTAACTCTTCGCGCTCGACCGGGGTTTCCTTCGCTCTGTCCAACCCTGGCCACACTCACGACACGACATTTATTCTCAGGGCGGCTCTAAATGATATCTGCCTGAAACTTCTCGACAACATGGTTATGTTCATCGAGAATCGCCACACTGGGATGATGCTGTCCAACTTCTTCCGGGGTCGCGAACACGAACGACATGATAATGATCCGGTCCCCTTTGTGGGCCAGTCGGGCGAGTGCGCCGTTCATCTGGATTTGACCAGTCCCCCGGCCTCCTTCCAGAACGTAGGTTTCTCCTCGAGTGCCATTCGAACAGTTTGCGATCATGACCTGTTCGTACGGTAACAGTCCCACCGCGTCCATGATGTCGCGGTCGATGGTGACACTGCCGTGATAGTGCAACTCGGTCTGGGTGACAACGGCCATGTGCAGTTTGGATTTCAGTAGACGCAGAAACATACCAGTTCGAGACTTACAAAAAGTGTATCAGAGCCTAGAAAAACGTTGTCGATCAGTCTCTGAGGCGAAACGACTCGTGCATTCTAGGTCATTTGGGGAATCAGTGTATACCGTCCGCCTGCAGGAACCCTGACGTGGCCGCAAGCAATCCCCAGGATGGAATCGAATTTCCACGATTCATGCCCAATTTTAGAGTCGACCGAGTCGGGCAGGCATTCAACCAATTCAGTCGGTACATGCAGGCTCGCATCACCTGTCTCACCAATCAAAATGCTGATCCCCGCGTGCCAGAACAACGATGTCCAATATGGAAACGCCCTATGGAATCGTCGCGCCGGTTCCGGAGGCGGAATCGATTTCGTCGATGACGGCCCCGGCAAGCCGGGAGGGGTCCAAAAGTTTATCGGGAAAGGTCCATTGCCCCGTTGGGCAATTCCGGTGGAGCCTCTTATCAATAACCGTGTCAATAACCGGGGTAGAAGGCCTTCCAATAGGCTGAGTCTCCGTATTATCGTATGCTGTATGAGCATCCAGACGGTCGGGAGAACTTAATTGATAGGGACGTCGCCCTGGTTTGGAGTTCTCAGAACACCACGACGTTAGACGGTGTCATTGTCCATCATCACACAGTTACGACAGAGCAATCTGTTTTCACTGCGCAATATCAATTGAATTTGGCATAATGATTTGTTGCAACGAGATCTCGAACATTCAGGATGACCAGTGAGTGACTTGAAAGAAGAGTGCAGTCATCATGGCTGATGAACGTTTACATTTGGAAAATGCGCCACAGGAGAAGTGCGATCTGGAAGTCGTACTTCAGATTGATTCGATTTGTGATGCATTCGAATCTTCCTGGAAGGAAGGGAGCCGTCCGGATCTGAATGATTACCTGCAAGCCACAAATTTGCCGTTGAACACGCTCTTTGTTGAACTGGTGCTGGTTGATGTTTCTTATCGTCAGAAACAAGGGGAGAATCCCACGCTTCAGGAATATGCGGAGAGGTTTCCGCATCTGCAGGAAGCTCTCAGTGGACTGACCATTCCAGCGTTACCCGACGTGGGAGCGACCGTTTCTGTCAATTCAGATCTGAATCCCAGGGTCGGGAAATTCGAGCTGGTTGAAAAACTGGGAGCGGGGGCTTTTGGAATCGTCTGGAAGGGGTGGGATCAGCAATTGCATCGCTGGGTCGCACTCAAGCAATTTCGTGAAGAATATTCCGGAGTGTCGCACAAGCTGCTGACCCGTGAAGCCACGGCGGTGGCCCAGATTGATCATCCCAATGTCGTGCGAGTTTATGAAATCGGTCAGCATGCCGGGCAGGCTTATGTTGCTTTTGAATATGTTCCCGGAGGAACGCTCTCTCAGTGGATGAAGCGGCAGCCCGCGACGTGCGAAAAAATTCAGATCCCGCCACAGGAATCTGCTGAAATTGCTCTGCAACTTGCCAAGGGATTAGGAGCAGTCCACGCCTGCAACGTCATTCATCGCGACTTCAAACCGGGGAACATTCTCCTGGACGAAAAGGGAACACTGAAGATCGCTGATTTCGGACTCGCCCACCATGCAAGCCTGCTGGCCACAATCGGTGGAGACGGAATTCTGATGGGAACAGTTCCCTACATGAGCCCGGAGCAATGCCGTGGTAAAGAGGTCACTGTCCGTAGCGACATCTATTCACTCGGCGTTGTCCTCTACGAACTGTTAACAGGACAACTTCCCTTTCAGGGATCACAGCCAGAACTGCTGGAAGGAATTCAGAACCATCAGCCACCACGTCCAGGCAAACTGGCTGATGTGCCGATCTCGCTGGAGAACATTTGCCTGCGCATGCTGGAGAAGGAACCGGATGATCGCTACCAGACCGCCGCAGAACTACAGGCCGATCTGGAGGCGTTTCTCCGGGGAGAAAGCGTCTCCCGAAGTGTCCCGTCCCTGTGGATGAAACTGCAACGCACCATCAGAAGAAACTCACTGACAGCAGTTTCGGTGGGGATTATGATGACGGGGTTGAGTGTGCTGGCATACTCAGCGGTCAATGCCCCGGATGACGGGAAAAAGATCGTCAAGCTGACGTCAGTCCCGGAAGGAGCGAAGGTTGCGTTTATTCCACTGGATCGGCTGACAGGAGTCCCTCAGCCGGAAAAGATCATTCATGCCCGCGGTACCACGCCCATTTCCGAGCGACTTTTGCCGGGCAATTATCTGGTGGAAGTGTATCTGGAAGATGGCAGCGGCGACTTTCACGAAGTGTACCGCCGTGTGCCGACTGATGACGAAAAACTCTCGACTCACGAAGCCTATCTCAACTGGCAACGAGACAAAGACAATTTTGACGTCGTGACCCTGATGAGGGTCAAGATTCCATCAAAGTCGGTCGTGGACGAGATGGTCATGGTGCCGGGGAGTGATCGTTTTCAGGTGGGGAAAGAAGGCTCTCCAATGATTCCTGCCCACTGGCGTTCCATGCCCGCATTTTATATGGATCCGACTGAAGTCCCACTTTCTGTCTATCAAAAAACCTTTAACAAGGCAGGCGATCCGGACAAACGCTGGCAACGTCCTCTTACTCCGGATCATGCGATGACAACAAAATGGCCCATGGCCGTCTTCCTTTTGGAGCAGCTCGGAAAACGCCTGCCGGATGAATTCGAGTACGAACTGGCCGCGACAAAGAATGGAACTCAGCGATTCTCATGGGGGAATGATCCCCGGAGCGTGGAACCGGATGAAATTGCTTTCGAACCTGTCGGCTTCCCGAGATTTGACAGGGTGGATTACGATGCGCCGATTTATGGCCTGGGATCGAATGTCGCAGAATGGACAATGAGTCGGTCTGTTGCGACGTATCCTTCAATCGCCGAGGAGCTGCAGGGCGTTATTGGTTCAATCAGCGATCTGAGTTTGCGGATCATTCGAGGCGGAAGCCCTGAAGTCATTGATGGCCATCCCACGGTCAATGCGATGCAGCGAGATCCACGAATGCGGGCTTCAGAACCGTTCATGACGATTAAATCAGGACTGGGATTTCGTGGGGTCCGCAGTCCCCGCCCCCGTCTCAAACCGGAAGATTTCGGGCAAATTCTCGAACCTCAGTGAAAAGCTATTTTAAGAGCGAAAGTAGTTATACCTGCTCACATTATGAGCAGGTGAAGTTCAGCAGAAAAAAAACTGCGAGCGAAGGGCCGATCCCCATCCGCTCACAGGTTTTTCTGAAGACACAATCATTCAAGCTGTGAATGTGATCTGCATGGAGACAGTAAACCTCTTTTACCGTTTCAGATAGAAAACGATATCGGAAAGCTTGCCTTCCGGCTTGTGAAGATAAACATAAGAATGCTCCGTGCTCACGTGACCAAACTGGTCGGCAGGCTGCATTTCTTCATCGCTCAGTGGGTGGATCGTCACTCCTTCCTTTTCAAGGATCGCCCGGTCCACTTCATGCGCGAAGGTGAATTGATGACGGCCGGTCTTGATATGATAAGCAATGAAATATCGAGTCTTTGGAGTAGCGCTGCGATCCTTGAAGCTGTAGTAGGCGCGCGGCAGGATCTCCTGTGCCATTGCTTGTGCCGGAATCTCCCTGACAGGACTGTAAGCAAAGTCCACCGGAAGTCCACCCTTTACTCCCTCGTATGGAACGGCTCTTGATCTGGCAGAGACATCCGGCTCGCACATGGCGTCTCCGCATGGATAAGGCCAATTGTAACTTTCAAGATCGTAATCTCCAATTAAGGTCGTTGCTTCGATATAGCAATTTGAACAGTCTAAGCCTTCCCCGAAATGTCGATATGCATACCAGGCCCAAATACTTCCACTGATCGGATAAAGAGGATAGACCGGGCAAACATCCGGGAACGCTCGTATTCCTCTGGTCGATGGATTGGCTTGAACAGGACTTGCCTGAGTTGGGCAGGGCTGAACACAAGGCGTGTAACGAAGAGCCCGTCGTAAAGTCCGGCGATGTCCTGCCTCGGATAACGGCGCTGCTATCAACTGAACAGCGGAGGCAAACAGAATTCCCAAGAACAATTTCTGCATACTTCACTCCCATAGGTGGCTAACGAGAATTGCCACATCGTGTTTCAACACCATGTTTCAACACAATGCCCGCAAGTGATTGCCTAAAAATCTGCCATGTCAAAAATCTCTCAGAAACAGGAAGGCAGCAAACTGGAGGCATGATCCATGCCGGTGTCGGCTGAATGATGCAGTCATATCAGGGATCAGATTGGTCATGGGATTATTGACCGGATGACGGGCTTCCAGAGACGGTCACGAATTCAAGGTAGCGCCGTCCGGGGCATTCGCTTTGTTAAAACAGGCACTGTACCGGGTCACCTGAAACAGCAGCCAGAGGGTCAATCCAATCACCACAAGTTCGCCCATGAGAGTACAGATCTCGGCAAGCAAGCTCACGATATCAATTGCCGAAATCCAATAGGTCCGGCTGTCGACTTCTGTCCGCATGACCGGCACGCCTCCCTGCGGTGCCTTGAGTACCACAATCAGGAGCCTGATGATTTCGATCAGCATCAGGGAAAGGGAAATGAAGACGCCTGTCGCTCCGGCCCAGAGTCCAACCCACAAAGTCCTGATGACTGATGCCGCTGTCGGACGAAGTGCCGGATCAGCAATTTTGCGTGCAACACGAGTGTAGTAGAAGGACCAGATGGTCGTGAATCCGAGGATCGCCAGCCCAAGCATCGCCAGATAGTCAATAAATCCCAGCGTTTCACGAACTCCGGTTGCCATTCCAAACAGAACATAGAGAAACATCGCGACCGGAATGATTGCCAGCGCTGCCTGAATCCAGACTCCGATCCAGCCGAGTCGGGAAAAGCTTTTCGCGATTTTCTGACAGGTGTCAGCAGCCATTGGTTTCCCCATCATGTTGAAGTCTCAAGCTGTTTCCAAACCAACGGGTTTAAAATTACGTCGATGGAGTGGTGGAATCATCACGGTTGCCAACTTTGCCCAGACATCGTGGTGCCGTCACCCCTAACGAAACGTAAATACCGATCAGTTCCTCCAGGCTACATTCGGCTGGCTTCACCCACTCCTGCTTGACACACACAAGTCCACCACCGAATGGCACCGGAGCGGTTGGCAATATCACGACATGATAAGCCTGGCCTCCGAAATGAACGAGTTCCGACGTCGGCATCAGAGCCGGCGTCCCGACACCTTCGCCTTCACCGAAAAAACACATCACCGGGCTCATCGTCTGGAATGAATCCGACTTACGATCAAAGATGCTTGTGACATGTTTTGACGCATCGTAAACCGTTCCGATGGCGGGCACACGACGCAACGCCTGATCCATCGTGCGATGCCAGCCAAGGCCAGTCCCGCTTTCAACCAGCCTTCCCAATCCGTAGACCGCGAGTAACATGCCAGCCACTCCGATCAGATACGCGGTCACCTCACAGGCGACCAGCGGCATGCCGATTGACATCAGCACTTTCCCGACCGGGCTGATGGGACCAACCAGATCGTGCAGAAGCTTCAAGCCCCACATCAGTACGGCC
Organism: Planctomicrobium sp.; assembly: GCA_035556335.1. Classification (GTDB taxonomy): domain Bacteria; phylum Planctomycetota; class Planctomycetia; order Planctomycetales; family Planctomycetaceae; genus Planctomicrobium. The sequence goes on from DATMFC010000097.1 coordinate 15,124, forward strand.
AATGTGAGCGCCAACGGCAGGATCCCGATGACGCCAGTTAGAAAGGTCACCCCGATCCGCTCTGAACGGCCACGCGAATTGTCTGATGTTTGCACAGCCATTTCCACCGATTGAGTCAATGAAATCCTCATCCTGAATCTTCGACCTTCTGACCGATACGGAATAATCTTCCGGGCCATCCGTGATCGTGAATCCGTGAAATTTCGTCGGTGTCAGGCCGTCTTGACTTTGCTCAGTTGTTTGGCTCCCAGCGCCAGCATAATCCACGTCCAGCCGTTGAAGATCATGTCGACGGCAACTGCCATCCCGATGAACCACAGTCCAGAGGCAGGCCATTGCTTGTAGATCAACAAGCCCAGGGTGAGAGTAATGGCTCCATTGAGTACCACCCATCCCCATCCTGGAAAACGTTCCAGCAGTGCGGAGAGAATTCGAAAGATCCCTCCAACGATCAGAAAGATCGAGAAGATCTTGGTCAGCAGGAGTGCGCTTTCGCCGGGAGCGTCGATGATCATGAAACCAGTGACAGTATAAAGAACCCCGATCAGCAGATGGACGAACACGCCCCGCCCCGGCACGGCCGAGAACGCATTGATGATCGAAAGAAGTCCACTTCCCAGCATCAGAAATCCGAAGACCCAGGTGGCTGCGACGGTCACAGTTGCCAGGCATGACCAGCCCAGCACGAACGTTCCCAGAGCGACCATGACGACTCCGAACGCCAGAAACCAACTGGAGCGGCGACCAACCTCCTGTAAAACGGAATCTGATGTGACTTCGAGCGAAGATTCGGCGGTAGACATGGAGAGACTCCTCATGTAAGGGTGCTTGACGATAGGCCAATACGAAAAAGATCAATCGACAAAGCTGGATTGATCGCGACACACCACAACTTTTGTGAGAGGTTCAGAACTCGGTTGAGCACGACGATGTAAAAGTTAATGAGGGGTAAGGAGCATTCTAGCAGCCACAATCCGAAACTGCAAAAGTAGAAGGCTCTTGCCTCGTCGGCGATTTGCCAGGGTTGGGCAGAGCGAAACGAAGAAAACCCCGGTCGAGCGCGAAGAGTTAAGAGAGCGAACGATGAATTCAACTTATCTCTGAACTCATTCCGGGTCCGCGAGTATGCTCCAACCCCGGCCACATGGACCGTTGAATACGAAAACTCCTCCCGAAATCGAACGACACACCCCTTCTACAAAAACGACAGCAATATTTGAGGGCGGTCATTACTCGATGCAGGGATTTTGCTTGTTTCAAGATAAACAATTTCCGGGAGGGCGAAGCTCCTGCTGAGCCGCATGGAAGGTGACGCTTTCCATGGTTTGCGGCTCGGCGGGAGCCTCGCCCTCCCAGGCGATTTTCAATAAAGCGAAAGCCCTGTTACTCGATGCGATGGCCTTGCTTTTCGACTGCGGAGAACCAATGATCGATCATCAGCCCCTCTGACAGAACGAACCTCGATTTAATCGCGGCTCTAAAAATGGTCGATGGATTTTCCGGGTCTCGAGATTTTCGCAACCCGCGAGTATTTGAAACATTTGCAGTACTGGGACGGCGATGACGCAATTTATTGGAAACTCTTTGAGTTACTCTCGGCGAGAAATCCTCAAACAGTCTGCGGCCAGTCTACTTGCTGCCGGATTCATTCATGGTGCTCCTGTTGCCGCTGCCAGATTGGGAGAAACGTCTTTAGAACCTCGACCGTGGGTCACAATCCGCGGTATTTATGGAGGCTTTCCTCAGGCGATTCTTGACCAGGGTAAAACGCCTCAGGATTATGGAATCAATGCCATCTGGGTGGGATCAGGCGGACTGAAGCAGCAGGAGATCGAACGTTATCATCAACTGGGATTGAAGGTCTTTGCAGAGTTCAACTCGATGCACATGGCCGACTATCTGAAGACCGCTCCGGATGCAGCACCAATCGGAACTGACGGTCGGCCATCGCCACCACCACACGGCTGGCAAGGGGTCAGCCCGTTCCATGCCGGGTATCGTCAAAACCGAATGGCAGAGTTTCGTCGTGTTCTGGAGACCTATGAAATCGACGGCATCTGGCTCGACTATCATCACTCTCACGCCAGTTGGGAACGCGCCGATCCGGATCTGCCTGACACCGATTTTTCGCCTGTGGCTCTGTCTCAGTTCACAGAGAAGACCGGCATTGCTTTGCCTGCCGATGTGAGTGAGGCCGCGAAGCAACTACTGGGAGTACTCCGCGAAGCCTGGACACAGTTCCGTTGTGACGTGTTTACTGACTGGGTCCGGGAGTACCGGGAAATTCTGAACGCAACGCGCCCACACGCCTTGTTGGGAACGTTCCATTGTCCCTGGTCTTCCGAGGATTATGACGGGGCGATTCGTCACAAGCTGGCGATCGATCTCCCCGCTCAAGCAGCGTTTCTGGATATCTTGAGCATCATGCCGTATCACGCACGGTTCGGTCATTCTCAAGATCCAGCGTGGATTTCCCGGCAGACTGCCAGCCTGGGGAAGCAGCTGAACCTCAAAGGTGCCCCCGGCGAACGCCTCAAAATCTGGCCGATTGTTCAATTGGCCGACTGGGGAGAAACGGTGTCTGTCGAGCAGGTCTCACAAGTGATCGATCATGGCACTCGGCTTCCAGCGACCGGTGTGATGGCGTTTCACTGGAGTGGTCTTTCCCGGCAATGGAACAAAGTCGACGCGCTCGGCCAGGCGTATGGTTCGATTCACCCGACATCATAAAGACGTTTGCTCGACCGTGTGCCTTTAATCGCAATGCTCTTAGGGCTACAGTTTCAGATTGTGGCTTTGCTCGTTTTTCGAGGTGTGGGTAATGACAGTACTTCCAAGTCTATTCACATAGAAGCAAGGGGTCAGAAAAGGCTGTAAATTCATGTCATTTCCTACCCACTATCCACCACCCACTACCCACTTCTCTCCTATTCATATCAAACTTGGAAGTACTGAATGAGTCAGCGGTATCGGGATTGATCGCCGGAGTAGGACTGATCACACAAACAGGCGACCGCTCTGCATGCACTGGAACAGGACCTCCAGTCGGCGATGTATGTGGCTGGTCGCGCACAGAAGCAGTACGATGCCGCCGATCCTGACAATCGACCGGTGGCTGATGAACTGGAGCGTCGCATTCAGGTTCACCGACCCGAGCATGTCCGCGATCAACCCGCACGCGCCTGTTGAACTGGCATGGGAAGAGCCCCCTGTCGTTCGCTGGCATGCTCTGTGTGTTACGTTCGGAAAGCCTGCAAAACATCAGTCCGCAGAGCTTTTCAACACCGCCACTCCCACCCGATGTTCAAAACTCATCCAGCACCTGAAAAACTCTTCCGACCCGCAACTTAAGAGTTCAAAAGTCAAAGTTAGGGAAACCTTGACGGTCAGCGAATGGCTAACGAAGCCTGCTTTGATTTCGGTGGACTTTTTTCTCTCTGCGACCACATTTTTGCGCCGCGATCTCCACAGGTGGTAAGTTTGAGTGAGACCACCTGAGTTGCCTGACATCTGGCGCGATGCGCGGCAACAGTATTGAGAGTATGGCGTGTATTGAGATTGCGATCGTCGTGACGGCTTCGTGAGAGCCATTGGGGAATGGCTTTCGCGAAGTCATCACGACGGGTTCGCCACGATCACGGAGGCTGTGTCCGTGGTCGTATTTGATTCCTTGTTTTGTTTTCAGGATGTTTGTCATGAAATTCGTACGTTCGTCGGGTCCCTTGATGCTGGTGGCACTCACCGTGGGGGCGATCGAGATTCCGAATGTCATGGCCGCATGCCCTTGCAAGAAAGGAGGACAGGTTGCCGCAGATTATGTTTACAACCCAATTCCGGAAGGAAGCAATATCGGCATCGTCGACGAGTCCGGTTTTGTTTCCCCACCGGCGACGGGAATTCCTGCTCACGGGGCTCCAATAAACGGAACATTCGGGAACGGGGCCGTATCGCAGGGAATTCCAACGCACAGCGTTCCCTCTGGTGCCATGGTTCCAGCAACCGGAGTTCCGGGAGTGGGGCCGGGGTATTCGTCCGCAACGTCAACCAGTTGGCAACCGCCACCGGGATCCATCGGACGAACATATCAAATGAAGTCACGTCCTGTTCCGGTCACAATGCATCCACGATCCGCGATTGTTGACGTACGTGTGAAAGATGCTGCTGATGTGCGTGTTCATGAGATGAACGTGAACAGAACGAAAGATTATCTGGAAGGATTTCATGATCACACCGACGGAACCATGTGGCACTTCACCGCAGACCCCCTGATTCCAGGTTTGCCGCATATCTATCGAATTGAAGCCCGGTTTGAAGGACCGGATGGGAAAGAAGTGATAGAAGAACGTTACGTCCGTCTCATCATGGGACGGGTGATTGAAATCGAGATCGAGAGAACTGGAGTTTCGTCTGCGAGTGTGAAGTCTTGATTCACTCGTATCAATTCGAAACGGCCGGAAAGTCCCCTCTTTCCGGTCGTTTCTGTTTTGAAGAATGCTGTTTGACAACACGGCACATTCGATCGATTTCATGAGCCCCCATCTCCGCATAACAGGGAAGAAACACCATCCGGTTGAGCAAGTCGTTGACACTGTCTGACGCCTGCTGATGATCAGATGCTGATGCTCTCACTGGTTGTAAGCTTCCCCGTTGTGTCGCATCGAATCCATGCTGTCGAAGTTTTGCGATCAATGACTCGGCATGCTCAATGAAGACAGGAAACAGCCAGAAGGATGTCTCACCTTTCGTAACTGGACAGAGTTTTTCGTCATCTTCCAGAGCGTTTCGAATTTGTTCCGCATTGGTGATTCGCTGTGAGATTCGAGACTCAGGATAAGCATGGAGACGATGACGAATCATTCTCAACAATGCCCCACAAGGTTGCTGGCGAAGTTGATGCAGGAGTTCGCCTTGTTGGAATCCGCGTGTCATCCTGCTGAAGACTGTGACAAGATCGACACGAACCATCTGAGCCAGACGGATCGCCAGACCAAGAGGAATACGATACGTCAGCAGTTTCAGCAGACCGGCTTTGGCAAGTTTCTTCAAATAAGCCCAACGACTTTGCGTCGGGAAGGCATCCTGAAGAGTTCGCATTTCAGAAAGAAGAGACGGATTGCCAACTCGGGCAAGTCCCCCTCCCAGTGCTGTTGCTGTTTTAATCATCCCGAAACTGAACAGACTGACATTCGCCGCGGGTGACCCTCTCCATTCAGGTTGAAACCAGGCTTGAGCACAGTCTTCAATAATCAGGATGTCCTGAGAGCCGATCATCGACCTCAGTTCCGAGAGGTCAACCCGATTTCCAAATAACTGGGCAACAACAATGGCCCTCGTCTGTTCGTTGATCCGTTTCTTCAGAGCATTCAGATCGACATGGAAATCGGGAAGTAACACCGGCACCGGAACAGGGATCAACTGATGTTGAACCGCAATCTCCGGCATGTCAGGAATGGTGAGTGCTGAAAACAGAATCTCCGAACCAGCAGGCCAGTTCATGGCCGTCAGAAGAAGATCAAATGCTGACCGTAATGACAGGCATGCCAGTGCATCGTTTTTGCCGGATGACCATTCCGTTTCGAGTTGTATTTGAGGAGGATCAGACGAGAAGGAATTGAAGCAGAACCCCGCTCCTTTCAGCAGGTCAGTCCACCCCAAATCAAGCCTTAATCGTGCCCACATTTTATTCCGGAGTAACGGTGCGAGGGAGTTCCTTGATCCAGATGTTGCGAAACTGAACGAGGCTGGAAGCAGCACGGTAGGTGCCGTCGGCATTTCGTCCTCCGTGATGCTGCAACCCGATCGGGCCGCTCTCTGGGAGACCGGGAAGTTCCGCGTTCTCCGTCACCAGCCGTTCATTGATCAGAATGGTGAGACGGTTTCCGATCATATAAATTTCAAACCGGTTCCATTCTCCAACGGGATTGTCCCCCTTGGTCCGGGGAGTCGCACCGGCCCGAATCACGGGATTGGCCTGTTGATGTCGATAGGAATAATTCTCGCCGGAACCGACAGGCCAATTCCAGATGTTCACCTGCCCCTTGGGAGTTCCCCGGAGGTAAATTCCCGAATCGGGGGAGAGTCGCTTGATGGTGATCGTCTTGCCGGTGGCGTCGGTCAGATAGGAACCATCCTGAAGGACGATGGGAGTCGGATAAGGGGCCTGAGGTTCGTTCTTCAGTCTCCAATCCACTTTCAAAATGAAATCACCGTAGGACTTTTCCGTCCACAGATTCTTGTCTTTCTCTGCCTCAGAAGCAGCGTCATAGTCGATCACTCCTTCCACGACCCGCCAATGCCCGTTGTCCCCCTGAGGAACCTTCCATCCGGAAAGATCTTTGCCGTTGAATAGAGAGACAAAGCCGTCCTCTTCTTCATACTGGGCCATCACCGACGAGTTCAGACCCAGGCAGGCCAGTACGGTGACAACAGAAAAGAAACGCATCGTCGTACTATGATTGCAGATCATTATGTTTGTCCGAAAATCTTGCCGGAGAGAACAGTGCCTTGTCAGGCTTCAAACTTCGGGTTGTCTCACATGTTCCGCGGCTCGTTGGCCGCTCCCGTTTCGATTCTTTCACCCTCATTTTGAATGCTGACGCAACAATAGGTCATACTCATCATTGCTGACGCGACATGAGCAGGGGACTCAAACTCAAGGAGTTTTACCTGATGTGGAAGCTGGCTGCCACAAAGACTTGATGAGTTCGACCGATTCCTCCACCAGAACCTGTCCCCCTTCCGGACCGACCTTCGTGCTTTGAGGAACCGCGCTGTACCCCCCTCCCGCAACGGCACGAGGTGTCGGCAGGTAGCTTCCGGATCCACAAAGCTGAACGACAAACGTCTGTAATGCCGGACTTCGTGCCTTCATCTGAACTCCATAATCGGTGTACAGTTCGAAATCATTGGTCACGATGGCCACGTCTCCGATCCGAACTGCCTGCAGCAACATCTCACGAAACTGGGGAGCCTGCTGTTGTTGCTCATAGCGATTCACCACCCCCTGATGCCAGTTTCGATTCCAGGGAGCCGAGGGATCGTCTGGCTTTTGTTCCCATTTTGCGACTTCCTTTCGAGCTTCGGCGACTTCCGCTTCGGTGATTTTTCGTTCCGGAAGCTGGATCATTTTCGATCGATGTTCCAAGGCAATGTCGGAATGCCGCTCCTTCTCGACAACCGAAAGCACGTCTTCCCAGGCAACGATGATCCGTCGGGCCAACTCCTGAATCCGGTTCAAGCCACGAAGTTTCTCCATTCGATTCTCTGCGGCCTGACGGTACATCGAGCGGACTTCCTGATCTCCGGCCGCGCCGCACCAGGCGAGTACGGTCAAATCTGCTCCATACTTTTCACGAAGCGGTTCACGCACATGATGCCAGAAATCGGCATGAACCTTCCCTCCTCCTGCTCCCTGTGACGGTGCCGCGACGTTGATACAGGTCGCGATCAGTTTATCGCTTTGATCCCAGAAATAGAGCACTTCAACCCCGTGATCCTCATACCCTTCGATGCCTCGAAAGCTGGGCTGGTTGGTCTTGCCATACATCACTGCTGAACCATCGGCATAGACCGCGCGGCGATTCTGCGCGACGTCTGCATGTCCCAGTCCCCAGGCGATCCGCGCTGGAACCCGTTTTTCCCAGGCAGCGGCGATCGCATCTCCTAATTGCTTAAACAGGAACTTCCGATAGTCGGCCGGTTGTAGAACCTGTCCCTGAAACTTATCGAGATCGTACTTCCCGTCCATCAGAACCGGCGCCCAATGTGTATGCGTGGCATTGATCACGAGTCGGTTCAGAGCAGTATCGGGAACCCGTCCCTGGATCTGCTCACGCACCGAAGCATAGAAGTCGTCCCCTCCCCGAATGGCAATCAAATCACAAGAGACGAAGATCACTTGTTCAACCGACCGATCTCCCTCGCGGGTCTCCAGCACCAGAGCGGAAGCGGTGCAAGGGGCGGCGACTTCCTTGGCAATCCTGCGTGCCCGCATCCCATCCAGCGCGACCGGCGGTTCCGGCGTGATATTGACGGTCGCTCCCCCGACATA
>DATMFC010000098.1:0-1576 GCA_035556335.1 Planctomicrobium sp.
AACCAGACCTTTTCAATGCTGATCAGAATCAGGATGACAAATGTCAGGATCAACCGGGAGAAGGTGATCATGTTCGGAATGTTCAGCGAACGGGTCGTCGTCAATTCTGATGAGACCTTTGTCGTGACAGGTTCGCTTTGATTCAGTTGATTTGCCATCAGCGAATGTTTCGTGAAGCAGGGTTATTCGTCTTCTGAAAGTTCCGCAATTAAATCGTATTCCTGCGCATCGATGATGGTGACTGGGAGCATTTGTCCGGGATTCAATCCTTCCGCCTGAATGATGACGGTTCCGTCGATCTCCGGCGAATCGGCGAATGTCCGACCGATAAAGACTCCTTCATCTTCTCCGGGGCCGTCAATGATGCAGTCCAGTTCGTATCCCACCATGCCACGACCCCAGTCGAAGGCGATGTCCTGCTGTAACTCCATCAATACGTCACGGCGTTCGAGTTTGACCTCTTCCGGAAGATGGTCCGGCAACTTGACCGCAGGGGTGCCCGGTTCCAGTGAATACGGGAAAACTCCCATGCGCTCAAACTGAGTCTCCTCGACGAAGTCACACAACTCGTGAAACTGGTCGTCGGTTTCCCCAGGGAAGCCGACTACAAAAGTGGTTCGCAGTACAAGATTGGGAATGGTGTCCCGTAACTTCTGGACCAGTTCGACAGTCTTGTCCCGATTCACGCGACGCTGCATTCTCTTGAGCATCGTGCTGTTGATGTGCTGAAGCGGCATATCCAGATACGGCAGAATCCGCTTTGCTCCGGCGATCATGTCGATCAGTTCATCCGTGAAGTTGACTGGATACAGGTACATCAACCGGATCCAGTCGAGTCCTTCCACGTTGTCGAGCTGTCGTAACAGTTCGGCGAGACGAACTTCTCCGTAATAGTCCATACCGTAATATGTGGTGTCCTGCGCGACGAGAATCAGTTCGCGAACACCATCGTTGACCAGTTCCTCAGCTTCCTGGATCACCATTTCAATCGGCTTGGTGACATGCTTGCCGCGCATCTTCGGGATGGAACAGAACGTACAGGTCCGGTCGCATCCTTCCGAAATCTTCAGATAAGCATAATGGCTTGGGGTGATGCGAAGTCTCGCCCGGTCGTCGAGTGCCCGAACGGCAGCCGGACGGAAGAGTTCCCGCTGTTCCTGAATTCCGCCGACAAGTCTCTGGGCCACCTGCGTGATTTCATCACGTCCAAAGACGCCGACAATATGGTCGATCTCCGGCATCTCTTCGAGGAGACTTCCTCCGACCCGTTCCGGTAGACACCCGGCAACGATGACCCCCTTGGTTTTCCCCTGTTTCTTCAGATCGAGCATTTCCTGAATGACCGCCTTCGACTCCTTGCGGGATTCGTCAATGAAACCGCAGGTGTTGACGATCACGAAGTCGGCGTCATCCGGTTCTGAAACCAGGGTATAGCCATCCATCGCCAGCGACCCCAGCATTTTCTCGCTGTCAACGAGATTTTTCGGGCAACCCAGGCTGATGAATGCATACGTTCCCTTACCCGCTCCTTCCCGTTTAAGGATTTGAAGCGGAGGTGATTCACCAAGAATAGGGA
>DATMFC010000099.1:0-11658 GCA_035556335.1 Planctomicrobium sp.
CAAACGATGTGAGCGGACAGTACGGCAGAAGAAGTCACGTCACGGGGGCGAAGCTCCTGCTGAGCCGCAAGCAAGAGAATGCTTTCTATGGTCTGCGGCTCGGCAGGAGCCTCGCCCTCCCGGAGATGGCCTGTTTCAAAACAAGCAAAAGCCCAAGGGAGCAATATCACTATTCAAATCGCTTTAAAGCAATCAGGGCGAGTGCTGTGGCGATGAAGGGATCGTCTTCGCGCATCCAGGCGATGGGGTTTTCCCAGCTTCCGTCTTCTTTCTGAAGAGAGACTAATTCCTGACAAACCGCGTTGCAGCGATCGGAGAGCCGCAAGTCCTGTGTCTCTTTCCAGACTCCTGACAATGCAGCCGCATGATAGAAATACAACCCGGCCAGTGGAGAGACAATCTCATCCGGCTCGACAGGTTGAACGGGGATCGATGGACGATCCTGCATGAGCAGGGCTTTTAACGCCGCCTGAACGTCGCCGCTCTCTTCAGCAAAACCTAATTTCCGCAGTGCGACAATGCCGTCGCAAGTGGCCGTCGCATAGGAGTAGGGTTGAAGTTCTCCCTTCTCATTCTGGAACCAGCCTGCCTTGTTGAGATGGTCGTCAGGACGAGGCAAAAACCAGAATCCGCCGTCTGGACGAAACTGAGAATTCCGGCAGCGATTCAGAAATGAAAGTGCCTCTTCACGAACTTCAGGAGTGATGGAATTCGTCTGAGAGAGAGCTTTCAGCACAGTGACCGTCACCGAGAGATTCGCCGGGTTTGATTCCGCCGTCGCCGGGTCCGGTTCCACTCCCCATCCTCCCCGACCGACCGCATTCTCCGGCCAGCCGTTGGCGGGAACTTGTTGAGCTTTCAGCAAACGGTCAATCAAAACCTTCCGCCCTGCTTTCGGGAAGGTGGAGATGCGGTCACTGATCATCAGAAGAAACGCCGCTCCATAGATAGGAGAATCGACTCGTTCTGACGGTGGGGTAATCAACAGGGAATGAAAACCACGACGAATGGCCTCGTCGACCTCTCCTTGAATGCCCCGGGATTCAGAGGACGTTGGTTCTCGTAACGCTTCCAGAATGAGGCCGGTGTTTCCGACTCCACTCCGCATGACTCCGTATGTCTCAGAACGCCAGCGTCCGTCCTCCCCCTGTTGGGTTAAGAGCCAGCGGGTTGCTTTGCGAATGGCCTCATCCCGAGGGGACAGTTCATCGGCCTGAACGGGCGAGAAAAGAGAGCAGACAATGAGAACGAACAGGCAGAAAAAGATTCTCATCGCACTGTTCCTTACCGTCTCTTACAGTTCAGACATTGTTAAGGACAGATTGGGGGCGAGCATCGTTAATAATGCGGCCGAGGTGCAGAATGTCCGGTTGGTGATGCAGTGATGACCGGTCCAGCTTCCGTCACGGTTCTGGGTCAGCATCAGTTCATCCCGGACACGCGGATACCATGCCGCCCAGTCCGGCTTCTGTTCTTTCAGCAGACATTCGGTCACCAGAAAGAACGACAGGTATTCTTCTCCCCCTGCCAGTTGGAACGGTCGGGGATCGGTCTTGATCCGGTTCAACAACCGATCCAGACATTCCTTGAAAACGGGGTCGTCACGGTAGTTCAACGAGTACAGCACCCGCAGGCTGGAGGCATCTTTATAGAATTCGTGCATCCAGTTCTGTTCGTCGGAGGAACGTTTCTTCAGGTTGGCCATCAAGGCATCCCCCACCAGTTTGGCGGAGGCTTCAATCTGGAATCCGGCAGAACTGGCGGAACGGAGACATTCCCATCCCATCACCGTTCCGAGAATCGGCGCCCAGCTTTCATTTCCCCAGGTTCCATCTTTTCCTTGAGTCAGACAGATATGTTCCACCAGCTTGGTCAGAGCATTACGGATCTCCGTCTCCGCTCCAGGAGCTTCATAATAGACTTCGCTTAAATACAATGTTGCCAGAAACAGGTCGGCATTCATCCCGATTTTACGCTGAACGAGTGTCACTTCAGTGAGTCCGGAAGCACGCAGCGGGCGTTGCTGAATCAGATCAAGCACACCATACAGAACCTGAGCACTTTCCCGAGTGTACCGTCCTCCGCGCGGAGTGCTTCCTTCAGACAACAAGGTCAACCCGACCATGGCAGTGCAACCGAGATCCGGAGGTTGATGCAGATCAGTTCCGACAGTCCCGTCCCGACGAATCGTGGAAACCAGAAACTGCAAACCACGATCGATCGACTGTTTCGTCTTCGCATCGAACTTGTGCGGCTGCGGGTCCTGTGCCTGCGCGATCCCGGAGAACGAGAATCCACTCACAATATTCCCGAGAATGAACAACGCCCCCCAAAGCAATCGATGGTGGAGGAGGGAATGCAAACTACTCATTCGTCACCAGATCCTTTCCGTGGTCGTGTCTGAGATGACACAACAATCACAATTGTATCGCGGCGAACCGGTCGACGACGAGAGTGAATTATCCAATGCCCAAAAATATCAGGAGATCGGAAAGCGAGGGCCGAAAGTCGCAGGGGGCCTCTGGACGCACCGACAATGAGACAATGAGAACAGATCAGAAATGATCTGTCGGTGTGCCACTGCTCTGTGAGCAGTGCAAACGTCAGAACGGCTTTGCTTTTCTCCAAGCCTTTTCCCGGTCCAAATCGTGATAACATTCGGCACTGCTCACAGAGCAGTGGCACACAACCCACACCTTCAGACGAGGCCTGCTATTACGAACTGAGATTGCCTGATTCTAACGGAACAGAGTAACGTGAACCGACCCTCGGCACGAAATTACAGGGCAGTCACGGACTATGGCAGCGGAAAAAACGGAAGCAATTGTGATTCGGCTCGCCGATTTCAGCGAGTCCAGCAAAGTCGTGACGTTGATGTCTCGCGATTTTGGAAAAATTTCCGCGCTCGCCAAAGGAGCCAAACGGCTCAAAAGCGCCTTCGAGTCGGGACTGGACCTGTTGTCCCGTTGCCACATCGTCTTTCTCCCCAAAGGACCGGGAGCACTCGACCTGCTCACCGAGTCCCAACTGCTTCAACGTTTCCAGCCACGCCCAGGAAGTTTGCCGCATCTCTATTCTGGATACTATGTTGCAGAGTTACTGAACGCTCTGGTCGAAGAACGGGATTCTCATCCCAACCTGTTTGATATCGCTGTCGAAACCTTGGACCAGCTACAATCGGAAGCCTCTCCGTTCGTTCCGATCACCCGATTTGAACTTGCCTTACATGCCGAGATTGGGCAACTCCCCGATCTTTACTCCTGCACAATTTGCCACCAGGAGATGACTTCCGGCCAGCCAGGACGATTTTGGGTCTCACAAAGCGGATTGATCTGTTCAAACTGTGGCGTTTCAGAGTATCAAGCGTCCGAATGTGCGCCGGAGACACTGGATCTCCTTCGTCATTTTGTGGAATGGGATGGAAATCAACTGTCCGGAATCAGCGTTTCGCCCCGTCAAAAGGCCGAAATCCGGCGGTTTATGACCTCCGCCATCAGCGCCCTCCTGGGGCGCCGACCGAAGACCTTATCGATGATTCAAATGTAGAGCAGATTGCTCTACCACGTGCCCGCGCAGCAAGGTTTCCGAACACGAAGAACGCAACTTGCCGCGTGGCGTGGACGAGTTGATTATTTAGTAAATTGATGTCACCCAAAATTCGACGGATTTGATGCCAGACAACTCACGAGCACTGATCAAGCGACCCGGATATGGGGCCATTGCCGCCCTGTTTCTGCCAGGGCTGTTGACTGTTCTCCTGACGATGGAATCGGGTTGTGGGAGCCTGCGGACATCGCGTAGCGACGCCGTTCGTAAAGAACTCGACTCCAATCCGAAGTATTCCATCGGAGGAATTCAGGGGCCCACAGAACGGGCTCTCAGTCAGGCAAAATGGGATCGCAAGCGAGAAGATCTCGCCCGAGGTGCCGATCCCGAAACTGCCGCCGCGCTGGAGACGTTCGATCACGCTCAGGCGTTGTATGATCAGGAAAAATACAAAGAGGCTGAAGTCGCATTCAAAAAGCTGGGAAAAGAACGGCGGAGTCGCTACGAATCATTTGGAGCCCGTTTTCGACGAACCTGGGGAATGGAAGATGCCCGGGTTCAGGATCTCTATGGAACCTATGGAGATGCCATCGAAGAAGACGCCTTGTTCATGACAGCCGAGTCTCAATTTGCCCGGCAACGCTACTCCGATGCTCAGGAAAGCTACGAAGACTTACTCGTCCGTTACCCGTCGACCCGGTATCTAGATACCGTGACTCGACGAATGTTTCATATCGCCCGTTACTGGCTCGATATCCCGACAAATTACGATTCCTCCGGTGCACAAGCAGACGAAAACCACGCATTGGCCGAGAACGGACGACAGCCCTCTTCACTCTCTCGACTTCCGGTCTTCCCCAATCTGACAGACAAATCTCGCCCATTATTTGATACCTATGGTCGCGGCAAACAGGCATTGCGATCCATCTGGATGCATGACTCCACCGGCCCGCTTGCCGCAGATGCTTTGATGCTCGCAGCGAACCATGCCTTACGAACAGAAGATTACGTGGAATCAAAACGGCTGTATTCCTTACTGAGAGAACAGTACCCGGACAGCACTCACCTGAAAGACGCCTATCTTCTCGGTTCTCACGTGACGCTGGCCTCGTATCAGGGACCGGCTTATGACGGGGAATCACTGAGCGACGCCAAAAAATTAAAACAGGAAATGCTGGCTCTCTTCCCGGGACTTTCGGAAGATGAGCGATCCCGCATTCAGGAAGAAGTGGACCAATTAAAACATGCAGAAGTCGAACGAACCTGGGATCTGGTCGACTTCTATCGGGCGAAGCGAAATAACACCTCGGCCAAGTTTCACTGTTATCTGATTATCAATAAGTATCCAGACTCTCCGTTTGCTGATCATGCCAGAAATATGCTGGTGCAAATTCAGGAGGAAGATGAATCCTGGGCGAATTCGGTCTGGAATTTCAGAAAGACACAGCCCTCACCGACAGTGATTCCCACGGCTCCCAAAGTGGCCACTCCACAAGTCCCTAAAGGAAGAACCCAACTCCCGGACAGCAGTGGCTCTCCTGATCGAGGCTCCTCCAGAGAAGCACAAGGGGAACCAGCCGCTCCGCCTCAACCGCTTCCTCAAAACATGACCGAACCGAAAAAGCCAGGCTTTTTCGAGCGATTGAATCCACTCCGAAAAGTCGAAGAACCGCCACAACTGGAGAAACCTCCTCAACGGGGCCGAGAGAACCTTTCACCCCCTGAAGGAGAACTGGCAGGGTTCGAGAGATAAAGTGATGCACCGACAATTCCCATTTTGCAAGACGACTCAGCCGCAGACTCCTGTCGCGACGCTGCTGACAACTCTGCTGGGAATCATGCTCACCACCGGCATTCAAAGCGGATGCGGTTATGTTGTTGGAAGTCCATATGGGGCAGAAGTCCGAACAGTTCATGTTCCCACCTTCTCCAATGACGCTTATCAGGCGTCCTACAATAACGATGGTTTTCGTCGGGGAATTGAACTGGAACTGACGGAAGCTGTGCAGAAGCAGATTCAGCTCCGCACCCCGTTCCGACTGGTGAAGGAAGCCGGTGCCGATACCCGCCTGACCGGTCGCCTGGTCAGTGTGAACAAACGGAATTCCAACCAGAACCGCTACGATGATCCCCGTGAACTGGACCTGACCATCGGCGTTGAAATTCTCTGGGAAGATGTTCGCAGTGGGCAGGTGCTGGCCCAGCAGACCGTCCCGGTGAGTGCTCATCTGGCCCAGTCGATGGTGACCACCAGCTTTGCCCCGGAAACCGGTCAATCAATGGCGACCGCAACACAGGACGCCGTCACCCAGATGGCCCGACAGATCGTCAGCCTGATGGAAGCTCCCTGGTAAGGACTGCCCTGAATATTGCTGTCGTTTTTATAGAATAGATGTGTCGTTCGATTTCGGGAGGAGATTTCGTATTCGACGGTCCGGGTGGCCGGGGTTGGAGCGTACTCGCGAAACCCCGGAACGAGTTCAGAGAGGAGTTGAATTCATTGTTCGCTCTCTTAACTCTTCGCGATCCACCGGGGTTTCCTTCGCTTCGCTCTGTCCAACCCCGGCCACACTCACGACACGACACTTATTCTCAGGACGGTCCTAACCGGTTGTGACCAGTCTCGAAGAACTTTCTCCCCTCTCGATGTGGAGAGTTCCGGGAGGGGGAAGCTCCTCCCATTCCAATATTCAATAAAGCGAAAGCTCTCACCGGTCCTGTAGCGTGTCTTGACGCACCGCCTGCGGCCTGCTTCCCTCAAATGCTGGGGGATTCCCTGTCTTTCCATTTACAGTCTACAAGTTTCACCGAGACTCATTTACAATCAGAGATGTTTGCCGGAATGTCTGGCCTGTTGAGTATGAGTCTCTGGTCGAGTTGTGATAAGGAAGATGCCCATGTTGCGAATCAATCAATCCCCGGATGATGGTGTTCACAGACGAGATTTTCTGAAAACGGCGGCTCTCGGCGTCGTCACGACAGGCATTGTCTCTGCTCTTCCCGGGCTGTCTGGTCAGGCTCACGCGGCCGAAGTATCCGTCTATTCACTCCCTCCGCTGCCGTATGCCTTCGATGCACTGGAACCGTTCATTGATGCCAAGACGATGGAAATCCATCACGGCAAGCATCATCAGGCTTATGTCAATAACCTGAACAAAGCGATTGCGGATACCAACCTGGGAAATCAGTCGATTGAAAAACTGATCTCCAATCTGGACGCTGTCCCGGAAAATATTCGTACCACCGTCCGAAACAACGGAGGGGGTCACGCCAATCACAGCCTGTTCTGGAAGACATTGAAAAAAGGAGCCCCTGCTCCTTCCGGAAAACTCAAAACCGCCATCGAAACCACCTTTGGAAGTTTCGACAACTTCAAAGAAGAATTTTCGAAGGCCGCAGCGACCCGATTCGGCAGTGGCTGGGCCTGGCTGAGTCTGACCAAAGACGGAAAGCTGGTTGTTGAGAGCACGGCCAATCAGGACAGCCCGCTGATGACCGGTTCGACCCCACTGCTCGGACTCGACGTCTGGGAGCATGCGTACTATCTGAAGTATCAGAACCGCCGCCCGGATTACATCACCGCCTTCTTTTCCATCGTGAACTGGCCGTATGTCGAAGAACTGTACGAGGCCGGATCAAAGCAGGCATAACAGAACGCTGATTCCACAATACTGATTTTATGAAGAGTGGAAGAAGATCCCTGTGAGTTTGATTGACCGGCGCTGTGAAACATGAGACGCTGGTTCTGTTGGATGTAATCCGGAAAGTGACCGCCTGTTTCAAATGTCTGCCATTGCCCCGCGATGGACCTAAGTATTCGACATGCCCCTCATCTTTTCCGGATTAACTCCAGCAGCTTGACCGATCTCAAGACCTTCTCCGGGGGGAATGGTCCCTCTCTTTCTGATGGAATTCCCATGCGTTTCGCTTCATCGTTGCCGTACCGCTGGATCGGAAGTTCCTTGGCCCTGTTGCTTCTGCTCGGGTGGCTGGTCACTCTCCCGGCGAAAGAGTCTACGCCGATCCTGGGAACAGAACCGCTCCCTGAAGGACTGGTTCTCGTCAAACCGCAGATCCCGATCGAGCTTGTCGGCAGTCTGAAATCGATCAACGAACAGCTTTCAGAAGCCCTGTCTCCCGCAGACAATGCAGCCAATTTCCTGATGATCGTCTTCGGGCCAGATGCTTTTGAACCGGAGTTGAAAGAATTCACGTTTGAGCTGCTGGGACTGAAGAAGCTGCCTGCCAACTCTCCCTTGTTCGTTTCGGTGGATGAATTCACCAGACACGCGGAAGGACTGACCGCAGAGAAACGTGCCGAGCGAACCGGTGACATTCAGGAACAACTTCTCATTGGAGGAGAAGCCCCCTGGACACGAGACGAGTATCCACATCTGGCAGAGTATCTCGATGCCAACGCCGAGGCACTGAAAATGGTGGCCATTGCCAGTCAAAAACCACGGTACTATGCCCCGCTTTTGTCCATTGAAAATCCTTCCCGACTCCTGTCGGCCGATCTGACAATTGAACGACGCCTTCCATTTCTGGCCAGAATGCTGGTCGCCAGATCGTTACTGCATCTGGCAAATAATGACTTTAACCGCTGTGCTGATGATCTGGTCACCTGCCATAAACTGGCCTCGCTCCTGGCATTCGGTTCCCCATTCGATGTTTCCGGAGCCAAGGCCCATGTCATCGACTCTTACGCATTTCGGGCAGAAGCAGCCTGCCTGGACAGTGGAAAATTGACGGGAGAGCAACTCCAGACTTTTGCCTCCCGCTTACGTTCACTCCCTCCGTTGCCGACTGCAGACCGCGCCATCGATCTCGGGGAACGGGCCATTGTTCATCAGGAAATCGAACTCCTCAGTACCGATACAGAATCGGTCATCGGATTCTTTGAAGATGCGGATTCCACGGCGAAAGGAGTGCCAGATCTGAGCAAGCTGAACTGGAAACTGGCGTTGGCTCAGGCGGATGAAATCTGGGATCAAATTGTCCTCGCCGTGAAGACACGGAATCGAGCCGAACAGGACAAACTTTTCGAAACCTTGAATCAGCAGTATGCCGCCTGGGAACAGTCTGATGAGGGGAGCGACCCTGTCCGATTTCAGGAATTATTGAAGAACAAACCTGACGATGCCGCACGCACCGTCGGACGGGACATGGCCTATTCGCTTCGCCCCTACTGGTGGCAGCGTCGCATGACCGATGATCGGGCCTTTGTTCGACGCGACCTGATTCATCTGGGATTAGCCGCTCTCCTGTACCGTGACGAATTCCAGAAGTTCCCGGACACACTGGAAGAACTGGCCCCGAAGTTTATCGAGACCATTCCTGCCGAACCTCATTCAGACGGCAAGTACGAGTACACCCGACTGGCGGATGGCCGTGTCCGTATCCTCAGCACCGGCCCCAATCGACAGAACGATGCGAATCAGGACTACAACGACGATCAATTCGTTGATCTCAAGTAACGGTCTTGATTTGCGTGTTGCTCGAGCCCGGATGATTCACCACGGAAAAGACGGAAGTCACGAGACAGGGACGAAGAACATGGAGTGAGATGTCTATGTGCCACTGCTCTGTGAGCAATGAAACGTCAGAACAGCTTTGCTTCTCTCCAAGCCTTTTCCCCCGAATCAGGTCATGATGACATTCGGCACTGCTCACAGAGCAGTGGCACACAATATTGACATTTGATTGTATGACTGATCGGCCAGATCCATTCTGGAACTGCACTAGGGCGTGTGGACAATTGACGGGAGTAAACATGAAGGAATGAATCTCACGCAAAGGCGCCAAGGCGCAAAGGATCTCCGATGACGTCTGTTCTTGTTTGTGTGGAGATGTGATTCATTCAAGCCCCATAAATCCAATGGTTCCATTGTGATCATCATCAAAGCAAGAGCCCGTCTTGGAAACGTAATCTGATCATTCTCCTTCAATCTCCCCCTGAATCACAACTCGATGAATTCACACAAGACATTTAAACAAATAACTTTGCGCCTTGGCGCCTTTGCGTGAGGTCTTCTCCCTCTCTTCTCTCGGGGAATGTCCACACGCTCTAAAACGCGCTGGAGCTGCCACGGTATTCCTGATGGCATTCGGCACAGGTGGTTTGAACCTTGTTCAAAGCGGCCTGATAGGTTTCCACGTCTCCTGTTTTTGCGGCGAGAATCGCTTCGTTCGTACCGTCAATAAACCGTTTCATCAGTTTCTGGTAGCCCTCCGCGTCTGCAGAATCGTAGCTGGAATCGGCCATCATCGTCCCCAGCATCGCGAGAATTCGCAGTTCCCGTTTAACAACGGCCGGGTCTTCTTTCAATCGTGCTGCGGTGTTGAAATTCGCTTTCAGCCCGTTAAAACTGGGCTCGATCCACTTCATCATATCCGCGACGTAAACCGCTTCCGCAAACGGCATGGTTGCTGGGGAGTCCATCTCGGGTGGCTTCCCACCGTCCATGACGATGGTCAATTTTTCAAACGGTTCTTTGCACTTGGTGAACGGGGCGCGGCCGGTTCCTTCGGCACCGGCGGAAATTTCTGCGGCCAGATCACGCACAAAATGAGCGTTTTCCTTCCACGGGGCCGACTCCGGGTGAATCGACGCAATCGTGGCCAGTGCGGCAAGAATCGAGGCGTCGACCGAAATGTCCTTAGCCGCTTTATTGAACGTGGCGACCGTTTGCAGGTTGCTGGTCAATCGGGTTCGCAACACTTTGGATTGCTCTAACAGAACCGGCATTGGGATGATTTTATCCCATTCCGCATTCCCTGCGGCGGCAGTTGCAGATGGCTTGTCTGATGCTGGCATCGCTGCCGGCGGAGGGGAGCTTGCTGGAGCCGCTCCCATTGACGGGGACGCCGCTGGAGATGCCGTTGTTGCAGCCATGGAATTGGCTCCGGCATTGGCATTCGGGGTCCCGATGACAGTGGAATCACTCGCAATCGTCAACGGTTGATCGTAGAAGACGTCGTATGGGATGGTCCCGATCCACTTGGTTTCCTTCCCTCCACTGTTTACGACAGCACTGTTTGCTGTTGCAGCAGGGGGCGAGGAAGTGTTCGGAGTGGAATTCCCCGTCGTTGAAACAGGAGTGGCTGCTGGCACAGGAACCGTTGGAGTGGTTTCCGCCGTGGGGCTCGCTGGAGGAGGCGTCTTACTGCCACACCCCCCGAAGAACGGAACTGCCAGACTACTCAAGAGGATCAACGTGGTCTGCATCAACTTCATTCTGAACACACTTTTCACTGGAGTGCAGTTATTCGACCAGATGCCTGCGCCGCGTCAATCGGACAGTGTCACTTGCAGGGCCTTTGCTGATTTCAAGATGGGCAAGTTTCGGGAGGGCGAAGCTCCCGCTGAGCCGCATGGAAGAAAACGCTTTCCATGATATGCGGCTCTCCCGGGCCATTTTGAATAAAGCGAAAGCCCTGTGTCACCTGGATAGTCTCTTGCGGCAATCTGATGAACAGGTTTGTCAAAGACAGGAGCATACCGTCTGCTTCACAACAAAATCAGGAGAATTCTAGGGGAGAAAGCGCATTTTTCAGCCCAGAACTCTCTGTTTTCGTCAATTGGACGGAACTTTTCGTCCGACCGTGACGTTTCTTTGGAGGTAGGATTTCATTTTTCAGTCCAGAGTTGTCCTCTTCTGGAGATGCACATCAGGAAGAAGAAATTGCGAAATCAGGCTGATATTACGAAAAACTCTCTGTGGATGTCATAAATAGTACCAGTCAAAGTCGTGACGGTCGACCATCTGATTGCGTATGATACATGGGGAGAGCGAATTCTGCTCTGAAGTTCTTCGTCCGCTTTCGCACATCTATTCGGTAAAAGATTGAGATATGGATTTTCGCAACTGTCCAGACTGCAAGGCTTCGGTCCTGGAAGAGGATGTGGATGAATGTCCGTTTTGCGGGGCCTCCATGTCCGGGAAGCCGAAATCTGCTCCCTCGAAAAAACCATCTGCGGCTCCCGCTCAAAAACCGAACCCGGCCTCGGCATCTGGACAGAAAAAATCCAACCCCGCCGCCGCTGCCACAGGAGGAACGAAACCTCCTGCCGGAAAGCCCACTGGACGCCCTGCTGTCGCCGGTAAGGGA
>DATMFC010000100.1:0-5281 GCA_035556335.1 Planctomicrobium sp.
CACCAGACCTCGGTCGTCGGGCAGGGTGGTTTCTGTCTCGTATCCCGCCACTTTTGTGACGAGTTGAGCGTTTCGAAAGTCCCGGACTTCCCGCAGGGCTTCCGCATCCCGGCCTGAGGGGGGGAGGCGGCGGGAGAGATAGTCGAATGTGACCGTTGCGGAGAGTTCCAGGTCGTCCTTGGTTCCATCCGCCTTGGCAGCCTGAACTTTGCCGCTGGTGGTGATTGTGGACTGTGTCGAAAACGTTCGGGTGTCGCTGTACGTTTCCGCCAGTCGGAGGGCTTCTTCCTGACCGTACGCCTGATCACACAGCGATCCGGCACAGAGGCTCAGTACGACCAGCAGCATGTTCCGCAGGGAATTCCGCAGAATGCTCAGACTCTGTTGAACCAGACGCAGTGAACCTGAAGTCAGCATGTCCGTTCCCTCCATGGAAGTCACACAATATCAAGAGTTCAGATCAGGATTTGAGATGGGCTTGTAGATCGATGGGTTCGTTCATGTCAGACAATCAGGGTCAGGCAATCAGGCTTTCAGTCAGACTCCTGAGGTCAGGCTTCTGTGGTCTGTGAAGCCGTTTTAGGAGCCGATGGGACTTCCCAGATCATGACACGGGACTCGTCGATCTGAAGACCAGCATAACGACCGTCTGACGAATCCGAAAAGGTCGCTCCCCAGGCCTGCAGTTCCTGGTATTGGGGGCTTGCGGCTTCGACGGCTCCGTCGTCACGAATCGCTCGCCAGACCTGCAGGTGCGGCCATTCCTTGCGGATGCTTTCCAGGCAGGTGTTCATGGCCCGACCGTTTGCGCCAGGATTGAAACCGACACGAGCGGCGATGTCGCTGAATCGGGCGATTTTATCCAGTCGCTTGAGTTCCCATAACACTTCAGCAACGGCAGGGGCACGAGTCGACGTCATCTTACTTCTCCCGGTAGATACAGCCAGAACTTTGCAGGCAGAATGAATTGCGATCTTCTTCTACCCTAACACTCGCCAGTCCCATTCACAAGGAGCCATGAAATCATCGATCCCCCGCTTGCAAATCCGTATTTTCTCGACTACCGTACAGGTTTCCACCTTGAGCGTGGGAAATCCTCCATTGGAGGGTAGGGTTAAGTGGACGCCTGTTTACAGTGACGGGTGTCCCATGACCCATGTTGAAATTTTTGAAGTCAATCGCAAGCTGAAAGTTCGGGAATATGGGAGTCAAGAAATCCGGTAAAGGTCGTCGTAAGCTGGGTCGGAAAAAACGCCGCATGCGCGCGAAGATTCGTCATCGTAAGTAATGATTGATTCTTCCTTATTGAGGATGGTTCTCGTGCCATTTCTCTTCACCCGGGAACGTCGAATCAATGAAATCATCTACGCCGACACCAGAAGAGTCTGGCTCTGAGGGAAAACCGCTTCCTCCCAAGCGTTCTGAAAAGAACGGTGGAAAAAATCAGGGAGCCACTTTCTGGTATTTGTTGGTCGGTGGGATTGTTGTCATCCTGGGCTGGACGTGGCTGCGCGAGCAGTCGATGGCGAAACCCGTCACGTTCGGGGAGTTTGTGCACGGGCTGGAAACAGGGAAGTTCGACAAGGCGAATGTGCATAGTCTGGTCATTGGCCGGCAGTTCATTTCGTTTCAGAACCAGCCCAAAACCGATAAAACCACCACCTCACCCTCTCTGGATCTCCTGCCGACCGGACTGACGGGGGGCGATTCCCCAAAAGCGGCCAAAGCTCAGGCGGATCGACTCCAACGGTTCCGAATTTCCATCGTAGGAATCGCCGACCAGAAAATCGCTCAATTGAGCGATACGCTTGATGCCAAGGGAATCGATTATACAGGTGCCAATCCGGAAACGGAGTGGAGCACCGTCCTTTCGATTCTGCTGATGGCGACCGTCGTTCTGATTTTTATTCTGTTTCTCCGTAAAATCGGGGGGCCGGGTCAGGCGATGTCATTCGGTCGCAGTCGGGGGCGCCTCTATGCTGAAGATGACGTGCGAATCACTTTTGAGGATGTCGCCGGAATCGAAGAACCGGTTGAGGAATTGCGGGAAGTCGTGGAGTTTCTGCGGACTCCCGGAAAATATCAGGCATTGGGGGGACGTATTCCTCGCGGTGTTCTTCTCGTTGGACCTCCCGGAACAGGAAAAACACTGCTCGCCAAGGCGGTTGCCGGCGAAGCGGGAGTTCCGTTCTTCAGTCTGTCCGGTTCGGACTTTGTGGAGATGTTTGTCGGTGTGGGAGCAGCTCGGGTGCGAGACATGTTCTCGCAGGCAGCCCAGAAGTCACCAAGTATCATCTTCATTGACGAACTGGATGCTCTCGGAAAAGTTCGCGGCAGCGGAATGCCCGGCGGACATGATGAACGGGAACAGACTCTCAACGCACTGCTCGTGGAAATGGACGGCTTTTCGTCTGACCAGAGCGTCATTGTGATGGGAGCGACGAACCGCCCGGAAACACTCGACCCCGCACTCATGCGACCCGGTCGTTTTGATCGGCATGTTCTGGTCGATCGTCCCGATTATAAAGGACGCGCAGCGATTCTGAAGGTGCATACCCGCAAAATCAAAATGGGGGACGATGTTGATCTTGGCCGAATTGCGCGACTGACTCCCGGATTTGTGGGGGCGGATCTGGCGAATCTGGTCAACGAGGCCGCGCTGCTGGCGGCCCGAAAGGATCGATCTTCGGTCTCGATGCATGAATTCGAAGAAGCGGTCGAACGGGTGGTTGCCGGTCTGGAGAAGGCGTCGAAGATTATTCTGGAAGATGAAAAGCAACGGGTTGCGTACCATGAATGCGGGCACGCGCTGGTGGCGTGCAGCCTTCCGCAGACCGATCCCGTTCACAAAATTTCGATCATTCCCCGCGGTTTTGGGGCACTGGGATATATGCTCCAGCGCCCGGAAGATGACCGGCATCTGATCACGCAAACCGAAATCCGTAACCGGATCTGCGTGATGCTGGGAGGCATCGCCGCGGAAGATGTCGTTTTCGAAGAGACCTCAACAGGGGCTCAGAACGACCTCGAACGGGCGACCGATCTGGCTCAGCGTATGGTCATGGAGTTCGGCATGAGCCCGAAACTGGGCCGTGTGAATTATCGCGATGCAAAACGCTCCCCGTTCCTCGGCGGCGCCAGTGCAGGCGGATCCGATTACGTTCACAGCGAGCATACGCTGCGGGAAATCGATCTGGAGATTCGTCGGATTATCGATGAATGCATGGAAATTTCCCGGGAGATTCTGCGAAGTCGTCGTCCGGTTCTGGAGCAGATGACGACAGAACTGATTGAACGGGAAGTGATGAACGCCGAACAACTCCAGAAAATTCTGGACGCTCATAAAACCGGTCCTCAGCTTAAGCCTGGGACTTCTACTCTGGCTCGCTCTGTCACTTCTGTTGACGACCCTAGTGCCGGGACTTCCCGTCCGACCTTCAAACAGGGAACGGACGAGTAGAGCCTTTAGGGCTCTGCGTCTCTGGATCCCTCTCTTCGGGCAAATGCCAGAGAATTTCGATTTCTGTAAGCTATTTGTTTGCAGTGAATTACATCTTTGGTTCGTGTGCGACCTTGTTTCTGGGCCATCCGTCATGTTGACGATCTGCAATCAGTCATCCTATGATGTCTTATTGGTCGCATGTGATTTATTCGTATGCGATTTTGTGTTAAGAATTTGCGTGTCAGTTGCAAAGGTTTGCCTGAAGTTTCGATCTGCTGTTTTCTTCGGCCTGTCTCACTGCCCCCTGCCTGATCGGCTCTTTAGGTCATATTCAGATCATTTCATCACAAGGTCTTTCATCATGTCTCACACTGAATGGCTGAAAGTTCAACGCACCGCTTCGCGACAAAAAGGATTTACGCTCATTGAACTGCTTGTGGTGATTGCGATCATCGCCATTCTGGTCGCACTGTTGCTTCCGGCAGTGCAGCAGGCTCGGGAAGCGGCCCGGCGTTCCCAGTGTAAAAACAATCTCAAGCAGATTGGCCTGGCACTCCACAATTACCACGACACGTTCTCAACTTTTCCTCCGGGATGGGTTTCTCATCTTACCCATTTTACTTCTAACGATTTCACCAATAATCGTTTTACTGGACGGAACTGGGGATGGTCGGCAATGATTCTCCCGAATCTCGATCAGGGACCTCTTTACAACCGACTCAATTTCAGTGTTGCGCCTCCTCTGGGAACAGCAACAGACTCTCTGACTGCGACAACAATTCCGGTGTTTCAGTGTCCTTCCGATTCAGGTCCAAAGCGGCAGGAGGACAACGGTTCGTTCTTTGCAATTTCAAATTATCTTGGAGTGTATGGAGCGTCACGTCCTCGGGACCAGAATGTTGAAATCACTCCAGGTGATGATGACCGGAGGACGAACGGAATTACTCCACAGCCGGGGGTGTTCTACATCAACAGCAAAATTGGCATTCGGGATATTACGGACGGAACGTCAAACACGTTCGTTGTCGGGGAATCCAGCACCAGCCAATACGGTCTTCGGAACGATCCCAGTCGTACAGGAATTGGGGCGGGAACCTGGGCTGGCGTCACTCAAAACAAACAGTTCGATCTGGTGACTCGGAGTACGTACTTCCGTAATCCGATGAACACGTCAACCGATCCCATGAGTGATCAGAATGCTAAAGACGGGTTCGGCAGTTTCCACACGGGTGGAGCCCACTTCCTGATGGGAGATGGCGCCGTTCGGTTCGTCAGCGAGAACATCAGTTCTGCTTCGGGAATTACGGCGACTTATCAACGGCTCGGGGCACGGGCAGACGGATTCCCTGTCGGTGAGTTCTGAGTTCCGGGAACGAATGTGAAAGTGAATCGCCTCTCCGTTTTCGGGAGGCGATTTTTACATCGTGTCTTCAAGAAGAAATTTCTCAGGGTCAATCTCAATGAACATTCTCGTGTCACGAACGATTCAATCCGGTTGCCTTATTGTCATCCTGTCAGGTCTTCTGGCTGGGTGTGGCGCGAAGCAGGATGGTCCGCAACGATTCAGTGTTTCCGGAACGGTCACCTACAAGGGAGAACCGATTCCGCGTGGAACAGTGACGATTTCACCGAATATGGCCAAAGGAAATGAAGGCCCGGTGGGAATCGCCCAGATCATTAATGGGAAGTACGACACCAATGCATCAGGTGCGAAGTCTCCGATTGCCGGAGAACTGCTGATTCAAGTCGACGGCTATGGTCCGGCGAATCCCAATGAAGAAGTGCCGACCCCGCTTTTCAAATCCTATGTTCTGGAAATGTCACTGCCGGAGAAGAGTA
>DATMFC010000101.1:0-18212 GCA_035556335.1 Planctomicrobium sp.
GATGTTGCCGTTTTCAATCATTGGCATCCTCGCCGATCATCACCTGATGCGGTGGCATCAAAGACGATTGGCGGAGTGTGAACGGCGATTGAATGAATCTGAAGCATTTGGTTGACCTCCGGAGTTGCAAGCGGAAGGGGAGGGGGTCGAACCCTCATCTCTCTTGCGGGAGAGCCGCATTAGCAATGCGGTCCGGCCAACCGTATCCGGCTCCCTTCCATATTCTTTAGTGGACTCACCGGGAGTTGAACCCGGATCTTTGCCATGCCATAGCAACGTCTTCCCCTTGGACCATGAGCCCTTTGTTTGTCAGTGGACCGCCGGGGGATCGAACCCCGATTTCCTGGTTGCAAGTCAAGCGTCTTCCCGTTGGACGAGCAGCCCAATTCAGTGATCCCGGATGGAATTGAACCATCGTCTCCTGCATGTCACACAGGTGTCGTACCATTGGACCACGGGATCGTGTTGTCATTGACCGAGGTGGGAGTCGAACCCACAAAATCATCAGGTTCTCGACCTGATCGCTTTGCCTGTTTGCGTACCCGGTCAGTCGATCAGTTGCAGGTTCCGGTATCGAACCGGATAAACCGGCCTTATGAAAGCCGGTCAGGCACCTGCCTTACCTGCAATAGTCTGTTCCTGAATCCGTTTCAGTAGCCCGTGCGAGATTCGAACTCGCGTCACCGGCATGAGGGGCCAGCATCCTGAACCGCTAGACGAACGGGCCGTCTTTCAAAATGGGTCGTGAAGGAATTGAACCTCTCGTCGTCCACCCCGCTTGTTTTTCGACAACGGCTTTACAGGCCACCGTGGGGAACACGCCCCAAAACAATGGCACGGATGGGAGTCGAACCCCTGTATTCAACTACCGCGGCCGGAGCCTTCTTCCTCCCTCATCGGTCAGCGGCTCGGCCTTGCTGGTTTGAGCTTCGCCGCTTTGCCAGATTGCGTACCGCGCCATGATATTGTTGAAAGCGTCCCCGAGGGGATTTGAACCCCTGATTCTCCACCGTGACAGGGTGGCGAGCACTCCAGACTGCTCTGCGGAGACGTATTATCAATAGCTCAGGTGGGATTCGAACCCACAGCATCCCTGGTTCTGAGCCAAGGTGGTCTGCCAGTTGCCTACCGAGCCGTATTCATCGTGATGCCCAGAGCAGGATTCGAACCCGAAATCATTCGGCCGAACTCATATCCAGTATCGAACATCGATCGAGCCGTTCAGACGACTGACCTACCATGTCGAAATCTCGAACGCGCCTGCCGGCAGAATCTGCCGAAGCTGGATTACCTCGTCTCTTCGAGGAGATGGCGAGGCGGTTGCTCTAGTAAATTCATCCGATACCGCAGTAAAAGCACTGTCAATGTCACCCCGCTGGAATTTTCTTGCGAAAGACACTCGAAATGCTCTATCGATGGAATTTGGCCCTCATCTCGCTAAGCATCCTACTTCAAGGGTGCAAAAGTCAGGATCTGTTGACGTTCCGGCCAGGGAAGATGAATTTGAGTTCCATTCCTCAAGGGATCGATCTCCCTGTCCTCGAGGAAACAATTCGAACAACAAGCCCTGGTTCGCGGGTGCGATGTAGTGACAGCTCAAAACAACACATTTATGGAACACTCCTCACAAAAAATGACCAGCAGCTTGAGTTAGTAAACGGTATCTCACTTGAAACAGTCCCTGGTCCCGATGGCGAACTGCAGGCCAAATACAGCCATGTTCCATGGCAACTGATCGAACTATCATCATTGACCGGATACGCGGTGATGGCGAAACCCGATGTCAAACGTACTCAGAAAGAACTTCAAGATGAAATACAGCTTTCGTCAGTCGAGTCGATCGTACTGAAGAGTGGTCGATTGCGGCCTTCGCCGAAACTGATCAGTACCAATGCTTCCCGTGACTCGATTAAAAACATTCAGATCACAGTCGATGCAACACTTCGCGGTTCAGAAATTCTGATTGTCGACGAATTTGATCGTTCCTATCAGGGAATCTTCTCAAGCAGCTCGTTTGACGAGCTAGAGTTGATAAATTGCGTGTCTAAAGAGACCGTTCCCAGTAGGAATGGGCAATTGCAACATAAAACAAGTTACGTCCCCTTCCAGTCATTTACCTTCGGATCGATCAAATCATTTGTAGTCCTCTCTCCACCAGAAGAGGGCTATACTCTTCCGGCGATTCAAGAAGAACCCGCGGAATTCTGTTTTGACGACTTCGTATGCGAAAGCGGTCGCCACCTGCGACGTGGCAATCCACTTAAATGTAATCCCGCTCCACGAGGCAAGAATTCGACTATTGTGGAATGAATCTTTGCCGTTCACTGCGAAATCTGCTTTCGAAACAGGCTCCTCATCCGGCCGGATGACTTCCGTAACTATTCAAGCTACGGTGGCAGGAATCGAACCTGCGCCGGGGCGATTAACAGTCGCCTTTCTGTACCAGCACGGAACCCACCGCATGACGCGATGCGTCGTCGTTCGGTGACGCACCGATTGATCAACAGCTTTCGGTAGAACTGCTGATATACTCGAACAAACCGCCCTCGGCGGAGTCAGCGTGGTCGGATTCGAACCGACGATCTCGTGTTCCCGAAACACGCGCCGTGTAAAAATTGGACAGGGCCAAACTTTCCCACACGCTGAATCGATGAGCGCCCAGCGGGAATTGAACCCGCATTTCCGCCATGGCAAGACGGTACGTTGCCGTTACATCATGGGCGCTGAATGACTGACCGGATTGTCAAAGAACGAAAGAGCACCAGGTGGGATTCGAACCCACGTCACCGCATGACGAGTGCGGTATCCTCGCCGCTGGACGACCAGTGCCTGTTATTACAATGGGACCGCAGGGACTTGAACCCTGACCTGGCAGATTAAGAGTCTGCTGTGCTGCCACTAACACTTCGATCCCGATCACAATGCTTAATTTCAATGGGGCCGAAGGGAGTTGAACCCCCACCGTGCGAATTAAAAGTTCGCTGTGCTGCCGTTACACCACGACCCCCATCTGGTCGCGGCATCTGTTTCCATCGCTGTCGCATGATTTCTCTCTCCTGTATAAATAGCCCGGGAAGGAATCGAACCTTCATTTCCGCCGTATCAGAACCGACGTGGTCGGTGAGTGCCTCCGGCAGGGGAACATGGTTATGCTTCCTTATTCCAAACGCCGAAGTCGCAAAGTCCCCTCGCGACAGTCGGGATGGCCGGACTCGAACCGACGATTCCGTGCTCCCAAAGCACGTGGGGTGCCGCTCCCCTACATCCCGATCAATCAACTGACTCATACGGGGGTCGAACCCATCTCTCCGCCTTGAAAGGGCGGTATCCTGTACCGATAGACGAACAGGCCATGTTGTGCGCGCACCGGGTGCGCAAGTGGGCCGTGAGGCGCTCGAATCCTCCTCTGCGGATTTTCAGTCCGCCGCTACACCGTCTCAGCTAACGACCCGCGTTCTGCGCACGAAAAACCCGATGTCGCTGTGACACCGGGCTTTAAAAGAGCCTGTCTCAAAGGGGGAGACGGTGTCACAAGCGCAGAGGTTGGCCGAACGGCCGATTCGCGGGCTTCCCGCTCAATCGCTGCTCGCCGACCTGTTCGGAAATCAGACGTAGGTGATATAAAGACATGGCTCGTTGTCTGCTTGATGTTTTTGGAATCGGCTGTGGGCTGCTATTAGCAATCTCGCCTATTACTATGACCTCGTTCCCACCAAAATGGTTCGAGAGATTTTGTAATTTTCTGAAAGAGAATTTGCGGATGCAGGATCATTGACGGGAAAAATGCCCCGAACCATTGTGACGGCCAGCGTGAGGAGTTCCTGATGAGATTCCATGTGGCTGGGCAACGCCACAATTCGTGGGGAACACAATACCGATCATCTGGGCCGTCGCGTCGAGATTGCTGGAACCGTCAGCGAATCGTCGATCCGAAGGGAGAGTGTCTGCCGCAGGCCGAGAGGAATCGTCATGTCCATAATCGTTATACTCCTTGTTCTTGTTGAAGTGCTGAAATAGTCCCCACTCGGACCGATAACGGCCAGGTCACCCGGCGCCGGGTTTCCGGATCGCCCCATTTCTGACGGAGTTCCTCCCGGAAGCCTGCGACTGGATTCGTTCCCAGCACGTTTTTGGCGGCTTTAACCGCTGACCAGGTGTTGACGTAACCCACAAGGTCTTCCAGTCGCCACTCGACTTCGATGGCCAGTTGCGGAATCCTGGTTTCCGGGAACGGAAACGGCAGGTGGCGATATCCCTCTTCGACGTGGCGTCTTTCAGCAGGCCAGTATGGACCCAGGATTTCGTAGTAGAAGCGTTGAGCGATGTGGTCGATCTCACCCTCGATATGGAGCACGCCGTAACTGATGAGTGCGATGGCTGCTTGTGGGCGGGCAATGCGTCGCACTTCGGCGTAGAACTTGTCCAGATCCAGCCAATGCGCGGCTTGAGCAACGGTGATCAGATCCACACTGGCGTCGGGCAAGCCGCTCTCCTCGGCCAGCGCTGTGCGATATGTCACCCCCTCGTGCGGTTGAGCTTTCTCGATCTGAGCTGCACTGGCATCCGTGGCAATGACCTCCTGGAACCGCTCCGCGAGCAATACCGATAACTGTCCGGTGCCACACCCGCAATCCAGCGCCCGTTCCCGGCCCGAACTGATGTGGGCCAACTCGTCCACCAGTTGGATGGGGTATGTCGGTCGGTACTCCGCATAATCGGCGGCGTTCTCGGAGAAATGATCCTTGAAATTTGAGTTTGTCATGCGGCGGGCTGTCCCTTCCACAGCTTGATATCTCTTCCCTGCCGATTCTTTTGGGGACGACGAATCGCTTCATGTCCGGACCTGCCGTACGGCACATGGCATCATGATGATGTCGTTTGCCGAATACGATGGATAGTCTAGCAGAACGTCCCGAGTCCCTAGGTTCAGCGTATCGCTTTGAGCGGAGAAAGTCGCATGGCATTCAAGGAGGGAAGCAATCCTCCCAGGAGGCCCATCGTCAATGCCAGCAGCATACCGGCCGCGATCGTGTTTATGTCGACCGCCAGTTTCAGCACCACCAGCTTCGCTCCTCCGGCATGACCGCTACCGACGATACTCGTCGCGGTTGTGCCATCAACGAGTGCACCGATCAGGCAGCCGAGCGTTCCGCCGATGAGGGCCAGTGTCATCGATTCCAGCAGGAAGGACATCAGAATGGACGTCCGGGAGAAACCGAGAACCCGCAGGACGCCAATGTCTGCGGTTCGTTGACTGATGGCGGCGAACATCGTGTTCATGATTCCAAAGACACCTCCAACGGCAAGAATGATCGTAACGAACACGACCGCATAGAGAAACGTGGTGCTCGTCTCCGCCAGGGACGCGAAGTATTCTGTTTCCACCTGCGCATTGATCGCCGCTTTGGAATAGCTTTCGTTCAGGAATTTCTTGAGCGATTGAGCCCCCTCCGCTCCATTAGTCGCGCGGGCGACGAGCGTGGAATGGGTCTCCTTGCCGAACATCGGTCCGATCAGGGACCGCTTGGCCCAGACTTCCGAGTCGAACGTCGAACCGGAGGATTTCATCACCCCCACGACCCGCCAGTCCCGGTCATCGAGCCGGAAGGCATCACCGACTTCCAGACGGTCCCGGTTTCTGGCGGTGGCATTCACTTCCGGCGGGCGGTCTCTCGCCAGTTCACAGGCGATCCCTTCCCCGAACACGGTTTCGATCGCCGTGCTTCCGTCTGAGCTCTCCCGAACTCCGGCCGGAGAGAACCAGTTCCCCCCTTCGAGCAGTTCGATGCCATGCACGCGCCCGGACCGTTCCGGGTCGTCAATGCCACGCAGTTGTAAGAATCGTCGCTGCGGTCGGCCGGGAGGCGGGTCTGCGATGGGCTGGCTGATGACGAGATAGGTTTCACGACTGACCAATGGGCCCGATTCATTCCGCTCGATCCCAGGCTGGTTGGCAATGTCTCCGATGTCTCCATAACCGAGATTGCTGACCGATTCATCGTTCGCTCCCTCGGAGAGAATGATCACGTTCCCCGGTTGGCCACTCCCTTCGGTGATGGCGACCATGCCGTTGACGAAAGCCGTCATCA
Source organism: Planctomicrobium sp. (assembly GCA_035556335.1). Taxonomy (GTDB): domain Bacteria; phylum Planctomycetota; class Planctomycetia; order Planctomycetales; family Planctomycetaceae; genus Planctomicrobium. The sequence continues at coordinate 6,090 of DATMFC010000101.1, forward strand.
CGGTCAGCAGCGCGATGATCAGCGTGAACGCGAGTGCGGTCATCGCCGTCGTCTTCCAGCGGACCCGCAAGTTCATCAGGTTGTAATGGATCGGAACACGTCCCAGCAGAGACAGACCGCCCATGAGGACGAGGAACGCTGCCAGCGAGTTCAGGAGGGAAGCAGAGAGACCGAACATGATTCTGAATGGTTCCGGAGGTTGAGTTTGTGAAACGGGATGGTGCGACAGGAAACACGTCACGTGACGCGGGAAAATGCCTCAGAAACCCGGATCGAGCAGGCGCTCCAGGCAGGCACGATACTGCCGATGAGTGCCGTCCCACCGCCGACGGCCACTCCCCACCAGAAGGCTGCTTCGGGAATCAAAAAGGTTCCGAAGAACGAGATCGGAAATTTCAATCCTTCATAGACGTTGTTCACAACGTAGTACGATGCGGCGGCACTGACGAGTCCCGAGAATGCCCCCACCAGGACCGCTTCCAGCAGCACCAGCGCAAGAATGTGACCGGGGCGGAACCCCAGGACTTTCATGATCGCGAACTCCGTATGCCGTTCCCGGACACTGACGCTGATGGCGTTGGCGATGACCAGCGACAGGGTCAGGAGAATGGCCGGTGTCAGCAGGTAACGCATCCCCCAGAACAGGTCGCGGTAGGCTTCCAGATAAGAGGCGATGCCGGACGCGGCAGTTTCGACTTTCACCGCCGGGTTCGAGTAAGTCGGGGAATTGAGGATCTGGTCCGTGACGCGGGAGAAGGCATCCTGGTCCGGAACCTTGATCCAGACGAAGTTCAAGCTTTTGTTCGCCTGGGGATGCTTCTCCCCGTTGTGTGTCAGCGGATAAGCATCCAGGGCGGTGTTCAGATAGGCGATGTCGATCGCGCAGCTTTCATCGTATTGTCCGGGAGGGAATGTGCCGATGATCTCAAACTCCAGGTTGATCTCCTGGTGGCTGAGGCCGAACAGCTTGATCCGTTCTCCGACCCGTTTATTGGTTTTCTGAAGCCGCGACTGGCCGACGATGATCCCCTGGCGATTTTCGGTCAGTTTCTTCACCACCGGTTCGAATTCGGCCCGCCGGGCTGAGGGGAGGGAATCCAGTTCGTCCATCATCGTCAGGAGTTTTTCCGGCTCCAGGGCGAACGCGAACAGCTTCTGGGAGGAAGCTCTCGATTTCGGATCGAGCGTCCCCACGAAGAAGGACCAGCTCATTGCGTCGTCCGGCCGGACGTCTCCCGGATTTCGCGCCGCTCCTTCATGCAGCGAGGTGGCATAGGCGAACGGCATCTGGCTGGAGAGTTGCCAGCGCTCGCTCACGATCCCCTTGACGTTCGCGGTTTTCTCGCTGGTCACCGTGTCCAGAAAGGCAAGCACCGACCAGACGAGCGTCACGACCAGCACCAGCATCATCGTTCCCAGGCTGGTGAGCGTCGTCCGCAACTTGTTGCGGAAGATGTTCTGAAAGACGAGAGTCAATGACTTCATGGAAAGTTTCCTCGATGGCCAGATTCGAAACCCCGTCACACGGTCGCCAGAGTACTGTCACGGGTCACGAGTTTTCCTTTTTCCAGATGCAGCGTCCGGTCGGCCCGTTCGGCGGCGTGCGGGTCGTGTGTCACCATGACAATCGTTTTTCCCATCGACGTGCGCAGTTCACCCAGCAGATCAAGAATGTCCTCGGCGGAATGGGCATCGAGATCGCCGGTCGGTTCGTCAGCGACGATCAGTGCCGGATCGGTGACCAATGCCCGGGCAATCCCCACTCGTTGCTGCTGCCCCCCGGATAACTGTCCGGGACGATGTTTGGCCCTGTCCGACAGCCCGACAGCATCGAGAGCGGCCAGCACCTGCTGCTTTCTTTGGGCGGCCGAAAGGGGAAGGAGCAGGAGCGGGAGTTCGACATTGCGATACGCCGTCAGCACCGGCATCAGGTGATAGAACTGGAAGATGAACCCGATATTTCGTGTCCGCCATGCCGCCAGACGGCTTTCGGAATAGTGGGAGATGCACTCCCCGCCGACCCAGGCTTCCCCCTCGCTCGGTTTGTCCAGCCCGGCGATGATGTTCAGCAGCGTCGTCTTTCCCGATCCGCTCGGTCCCATCAGCGCCAGGAATTCTCCGGAGGGGACATCCAGCAATAGGCCGTTCAGCACATCCAGCCGTTCATTCCCACGGGTGAAATATTTATGAACGCCGACGACCTGTACGAGCGGCGATGGTTCAGCATCGGGTTGTTGTGTTGATTGATCAGTCATCGGAATGAATCACTTTCCATGTTGTTCTTCAGGTGGCAGAGGAGAAGCGGATGAGAGGAACGTGACGATCGCTCCCATCTCGGGTTTCAGGTAAACCCCTTCTTCTCCGGATGGGATTTGAATCTTCACGCGAACGGGAACAGCTCCTTTGGCCCGGTCGGCAATCGGCATCAGCCGCGAGACGGTTCCTGTATAACGGCGATCCTGCCACGCCTCGGGACGGATCATGCAGTCTTGTCCAGGGAATACGCGGCGGATGTCCCGTTCCTGGATGTCGAGCTGCACTTCCAGTTCCGACAAGTCCGCCATGTCACACAGGCTGAACGAGCCGTTGAAGGCAGCCGAGTTGATGATGTTTCCTTCTTCGGCGTTCTTCTTCAGAATCGTGCCGGAGATCGGTGCCCGGATGACGCAGTTCTCCAGCCGCCATTCCGCCGCCGACAATTCCGCCTGGGCCTGAGCCACTTCGGCACGCGCCGCGGCGATTTTCTCGACTCGTGGTCCTTGCTTCAGCAGTTCCCAGGCGTGGGTCAGTCGAGTGACACGCTGTTTGGCCGCGAGCGAAACACTTTCAGCAGCGGTCAGGGCCTGGCGGGTGGTTGCGTTCTGTTCGGCCAAGGCGGAAATCCGCTGGTAATCCCGTTCCGCTTCCTCCATCTGGATGCGGGCTTCGGCTAACTCGGCTTCGGCTTGAAAAATTTCTTCCGGACGGGTTCCCTGTTCCAGTTCCAGCAGCCGCTGGCGGGACAATTCGAGGGTGGCGGCGGCCCGGTTCCGGTCTGCTTCGAATTCGATGCTCTCGATCACTGCCAGGATATTTCCCTTCTCGACTCGCATCCCTTCTTCGAAATTCAATTCGACCACCATACCGGAGACCTTCGGGCTGACGAGAATCTGTTGAGTCGGAATGATGTAGCCCTTGGATTCGAGTGCGACGGACGTGGACGGACTCTTCTGAGATGACGACGGGAAGGACGGATTCGGAACTTTTTCGAGGGCCTTGGTCGAAGAGGCAACCACAACAGGAGACATCCGGCCGTTGAAGAGCAGGTATCCGGTGATCACATTCGTAACCAGCAGCAATGCTGTCAGGCTCCAGGCAAATCGAGATCCGGTGACGCGCGATTTCGTTGCGGGGAGTCGCAACGACGCCACCCGTTCGCGTAGGTCCATTCGGTTCGAATGGGAGTTCATGTTTGATGTCGGTACGTCCATTCCACTCCAAATTCACCGTTGAGTGGCGCACTTTCAGTGTGCCGCTCAACGGAACTCGGCATGATCTCATGCGGTCGAAAAACCGCAGAAGTACGATTTAGGTGGCGCGGGAACGCAAGCATCCGGTCGGCGCGAACGCCAGACAACCGATTCCCAGGTGGCTACCGATAAGCAACAGAATGACCGGAAAGCTGGAGAGTACGCCGACGGCATGAGGTCCACTGGCCACGGCTCCCAGCCAGCCGAGAATGACCACAATGTTCCCCACGAGTCCGAACAGCATCATCTGTGGCAACTGTGGACTGCGACGAAATCGCCAGTAACCGCACGCCGTCACCAGGCTCCACAACAGGATGCCGATCCCGCCGACCTCATGAGCAGCGAAGCCGAAGAACGGTCCAGATTTCTCATAGGGACAGGCGGCCCCAAAAGCGATTCCCACACCGACCAGCACCACGCTCAAGGCCGACCAGAACAGGGCCACTCGCTTGATGTATTCCTTCTGCCCGGGACTCAGGTCTCGAAAAAGCCTCGCCAGCAGAAACGACGTGCCGACCACACCGCCGACCAGCATCGAAAGATAGCCGAGCGTCACCAATCCCATGTGAACGGCGAGCAACGAAGCAACACCTCCCGCCCACAGCTTCGGAGTTAAGGGAGCAATTACGAACAATCCCAACACCATGCAGCAAATCTGAATGATCCGTAGCGGCATCCAAGCGGAGACGCAAGGGGGGACTTTGGAAAACTCAGCCCCGATTTCACTCGGCTGTCCCAATCGCGCCATCGCGAACTCGATCGCTTCGTTCAGAGGTTTTCCCTGCGAAACCTGCGATTCAATGGTGTCGTACAGATGACTTTCCAGTTCGTCGAGAACATCCTCCCGTCCCTGGAAATGCGGCTCCACGGATCGCCGCCAGTCCTCCAGCAGATGGTCAATCTCAGGCATAATTCGGCCCCCAAAGCTGGAGCAGTGTCGATTGCACGACCGACCATTGCTGTTTCTGCTCGGCCAAAAGCTGCGCCCCCTTACGGTTCAGGGAGTAATATTTTCGTTTTCGGCCCGACTCCGCTTCGACCCAACGGGACTTCACGCATCCCTGGGCTTCCAGACGATGCAGCACCGGATAGAGCATCCCGTCGGTCCATTCGATCTCCCCGGAGGAGAGTTCCCGGACTTTCTGGATGATGGCGTAACCATAGTTCTCGCCCCCTTCTAGGATCGAAAGGAGCAACGGAACCGCCGAGGCCGCCATCAGGTCTTTGGTGAGTTTCATAGCAGCATGATACATTGCACATCGATACATTGCAATGCAATGTATCAAGGAAATCATCATCCGCTCCTGTCGCGTCAAAGTTTCCGGAAATTCAAGTTGACGGTGTCGAAAACGGGGTGATTCATTCGACAAGAAAGTGGTCGAGACACTGGCCGCCTCCTAAGAACCCGAATCACTCTTTTCCGAGACAAGGAGATCCGTGACAAAACCAACCACCGTCGCCGAGTACATCAGCACTTTTCCCAAGGAGATCCAGCCCGTCCTGGAGGGAGTCCGCCGGACAATCCGGAAAGCGGCTCCCAAGGCTGAGGAAACGATCAGCTACGGTATCCCGACATTCAAACTGGATGGCCAATATCTGGTGTACTTCGCAGGCGCGAAGAAACACCTGTCGGTCTATCCCTTCTCGGAAGCCATGGCGCAAGCATTCCCGGAAGCGGCGGAATACGACCAGTCCGGTAAAGGGACGATCCGCTTTCCGCTCGGCCAACCCATGCCGCTCGGCCTGATTGCGAAGATTGTGACGTTCAGAATCCGGGAACGGCAAAACGAAAAAGAGCAAAAACCACAGAGAAACAACAAGGCGATCCATCAAGAGATCAAAGCCTACAACGATTCCCAACTCGGCGAGGACAAGGCGATCTGCACGTTACTGGCCCAGGAAATTGATCGACATCTGCCTGAAGCAGAACGCAAGATCTGGCATCGCCATCCCGTGTGGTTTCTGGACGGCAATCCCATTGTCGGTTACAGCAAACTGAAAAACTGCGTGCGGTTGCTGTTCTGGAGCGGCCAGTCATTTGATGAACCAGGTTTACAGCCTGAAGGAAGTTTTCAGGCTGCGGAAGCACGGTACACCAGCATTGACCAGGTGAATACCAAAGACTTGAAACGCTGGCTGGGAAAAGCCAGGCGGATCCAGTGGGATTACAAGAACATCGTGAAGCGCAAGGGAGTGTTGACGCGGCTTAAATAATCTCCCGGACAGGCATATGGCGAGTCATTCGTTCCAAATGATTCACAACTGAGTTTGCCGGGAAAAACGCTGAGACCGACCTGCGGCGTTGCAGCGTCAGATCATTCTGATGATGATGCCGCGAAATCTCCATCTGCATCTGCGTTCGTAGTGCAGCCCGACAACTGCTGCGACAGGCTTCTGTGCTACTCAGAAGGATTTGCTGCCTGATTTAGAATGTTGAGAAATCCTCTCCCGATTGATGGTTCGAGGGTGATTTCAGATCCGGGGCACGATCTGTCGAGAGTTCGTCAGAGATCCGGTTGCTCAGCAGTCCGCCAGAGGTGGGATCATTCTGGACCCAGCGCGGCAGACGATTGGAAATCAGGACGTAGCTGGGGCAGACGGTCGCCCCAAGGGAAGCCACCAACTTTTGATTGAGATGAAAGTCCATGCGGACCACCTGGATGCGGTCTTTGTAATCAGATGCCAGTTGTTGCAATTGCGGTCGCATGTCATTGCAGCGAAAACATCCGGCCAGGACGCTGAATTCAACGAGAATCGGTTCCGGTGAATTCTCAATCAATTCGTTGAACTCGTGGGCATCAACGACTGGCACCGGTGGTAAGTTGGCTGCGTAAGGAACCTGAGGCGAATCACGAACGCCACAGCTTGATAGGAAGATCAATCCGTAAAGCATTAACGGAATCGTTAAGGGATGGCTGTTCATCGAGTTGATTCTCACCTCAACGCGGCACTTTGGAAATGTGACCCGGTTCCCTCCCATCCATGGGCGGATGACAGGAACTGACTGGCCACCGACCGGGGAGCCGAAACCGACTCCCCCGGCTTCATTCCGTCATATGTTACCTGGACCGCCCGTTCAATGCTTCGTGTCGAACTTGACGGGCGTGATCGTTTTCAGATTGTCCTGCATCGTCGCTCCCGCGATCGCCAGCAGGACGCCATGCTGGAGAGAGGCCAGTCGGTGGTGAATACGGGGTTGCTCCAGACGGCCCACGGCATCCCAGCCATCCTGCGCTTTGTTCAACCGATAGACCTTCCCGTCCATACCGCTGATGTAAAGCGCCTTTTCAGTACTGTAGGAAGCCAATCCGTTCCCGTTCATCGGCATCCCTGGAATGGCTGGCCCTTTGGACCACGTCTGAGTCTGGGTGTCGAAGACATCGACATCCCTGGAGATCGCGCCTTCCGGCGTCAGGCCCCCCGTAACGTAAATCTTTCCGTTCAGAGCCGTGCTCATCAGCGCGCGGCGCTGGAATGGAGGAGTGGGGAGTGTTTGCCACTCCGGCTTTTCGGCAGCCAGGTCGAAGACGAGCATGGTCGATTGCCATTGAGGTTCCTCGGAACCGTTCAATCTCCAGCCGCCGACAACGTAGAGCTTGTCTCCGACAATCGACGCACCATGTGAGGAACGGCCTTCCGGCAGCGGAGGCAGTTCCGTCCAGGCTTTCGTCTGTGGATCGAACTTCGCGAAATCGGCGAGTGAATAAAGATCCTGTTTCTCTCCCGGTTCGTTCCTGGCCGTCATGCCTCCAATGCGATAGATCGATCCCTTGTGTGCCAGAAGAACGAGTCCTTGCAGCCCGGGACCGGACGGAAGCACCTCCCAGTTTCCGCCGTTTTTCAGGCTGATCCGCTGGAAACGGGACAATGCCTGCTGCTTCGAGTAGGTGTGTGTTCTGCCGGTATGCCCTCCGTAGACATACAGCCAGTCTCCCTCTTGTGCGGCACCGAAACTGGCGATCCCTTCCGGCAGTTCAGCATAACTCGGCGCGGTCGAAGGAGCCGCAGGGGGCTGATCGGCCAGGAGTTTGCCGGCAGCAGTCATCACGCTCAGTGCCGTGAATGAAAAGATGGTTCCGAGTCGCAGGATGTTTCTTCGATGCATGTTTCCCTCCGGTCTTGTCATGTGAACTTCAATCAATCCCCGCAGGCAGAGAGGACTGAATCTAATGGGGCTGACCGGGTTCAACATGACACAAAGATGACGATTTCGTCATCTTGCCGGCGGGCTAGAGCAAGTTGCTCTCTCCTGTGCCCGCGCAGCGCGCGTTTCACCAATAAAAACGCTGTTGCCCACGTGGCAGAACGGTGAACACTTCAGGTTAATGCACTATCGCGGGAGTGGGAGCGGCTTGCGGAATCCTCATCCGTATGGTCGTGCCGACTCCGGGAGTGCTGTGGGCTTCAATCGTTCCCGAGTGCAGGTCCGCCACGCTTTTGACAATGGCCAGTCCCAGTCCCATGCCACCGCTGGACTGTGTGCGAGACGGATCGGCCCGATAGAACCGGTCGAACAGGTGCGGAAGATGTTCCGGTGAGATCCCGCATCCCGAATCGCGCACTTCAATGCTCACCCGGTCTCCTTCCAGTGAGGCCCGGAGCGTAATCCCGCCCCCAGTGGAGGTATACGTCAAGGCATTCGAGACGAGGTTGCCGACCGCCCGTTGCAGAAGGGGACGGTTCAATTCGGCGGTGATCCCGTCTGCTGCTTCGACGTCGAGAGTCACTCCCAGTTCATCCGCCCGATTTCCGAAGAACTCACGAACCGTCTCCAGTTCGTGACGGAGATCACAGTCCGTCCGTTCCAGTTGCATCCGTGGATGTTCCGCGCGTGTCAGAAACAGTAGGCTTTCGATGAGCCGTGTCAGACGGTCGCACTCTTCCAGAGCGGAACCGAGGACTTCGACATACTCCTCCTCTGAACGGGAGCGGCCGAGGGCGACACCCACTTCTCCCCGGAGGTTGTTGACCGGCGTCCGCAGTTCATGGGCGATGTCCGCTGAGAACTGGGAAAGCTGGTTGAACGAGCATTGCAACCGAATCAGCATGGCGTTGAACGTGTCGGCAAGTTGGCGCAGTTCCTTGGGCAACCCGGTCGTTTCGAGCCGGTGATCGAGACTGTTGGCCCGGATCGAATCCGCCGTTTCCGTGATCTTCTCCAAAGGCCGCATACCCCGTCGTGCGATTCCATATCCCGCCCCGAGACAGCAAACAAACGCCACAGCCAGGGTCAAGCGGGCAGTGCGTTGTGACTGACGAACGATCGCCTGCTCACGACTACGATCCAGTGCCGCCTGGATGAGCCAGAGCCCGTGAAAACCCTCTTTGGTTCCGGCGTTGGCGGCCAACAGCCGGAACGTGCGATGGGAGGTTTCCAGATCGCTGACCATCGGCGACTTTGGCTCACTGGGAGTGGGGAACACTTCCGGGGAGATCAACTCCGCCATGCCGGGTGTTTCGGACACCACGTCACCATGAGAGTTCATGACACGCACAAAGAACTGCGAGGGAACATGAGACTCTGGAGAGTTCCCCACGAGGCGCACGATCGTCGCCACGTCGAAAGCGTGTTCCTGCATCATGGATTGCAGCAACCGCACTCGATCAGCGAGGACCTGATTGGTGCCCCGGTCTACGTTGCGGACCATTGACCAATGCAGGAAGGCGGTCGTCAGCAGGACGATGAGGAATGCCGAGGCCGCGTAGTAGGTCGTCAGCACGGCGGCCAGAGACCACGGCTGCGGCACCGATGGCTCAGGAGCGTTCTTCAAGGACATACCCCATGCCACGAACAGTATGAATGAGTTTGACTGCAAACGGGTCGTCCACCTTGGAACGCAGACGACGAATATGGACATCCACGACGTTCGTGTCGCTGTCGAAGTTCATGTCCCACACCTGCTCGGCGATCAACGTCCGGGAAAGAATCTCTCCTTCGCGCCGGACCAGCAGGCTCAGAAGGTGGAATTCTTTCGGAGTCAGATCGAGCCGTTGTCCTTCCCGGAAGGCACGGCTGCGGAGGAGATCGATTTTCAGACCTGCGAATTGAACGACCTCCGGCTGACGTGCCGGCCCGCGCCGCAGGATCGACCGGACACGGGCCAGCAGTTCCGAGAACACAAACGGCTTGACGAGGTAGTCGTCAGCCCCCAGTTCCAATCCCTTCACCCGATCCTCCACGGCGTCTTGAGCGGTCAGGATCAACACGGGAATCTGCCGTCCACTTCTCCGCAAGTCTGACAGGATCGCCCAACCGTTCAGCCTGGGGAGCATGACGTCCAGAATGAGCAAGTCGAACTCCATCGTCTTCGCGAAATGGAGTCCATCGTCCCCCCGATTCGCGATATCGACAATGAAACCGTGCTCGCACAGTCCTTTCGACAGGTAGGACGAGGTTTTGGGCTCATCCTCGACAATCAAGACTCGCATCATATCATCCTGTTTGCTGCGGCAAGTTTCATTGAGTTATTGAGGGGTTGAGTGGTGTAAATTTAACGAGATCTCTCCCGTCGTAGCCAGAGACTTGATCGAGGTGAAGGAAGCGAATGTCTGAAGCACGAGCGGGATCTTATGGGCGCTAATCTGAATAGAGGCGTCGACAATTATGCTCCCTTTGAAGCAATCGCCAGCCACACTCCAATCGTCACACCCGCGAGGCAGAGGCCGATCCCCATTGCCGACCAAAACCCCAGCCCGAATCGTTCTGCGAACGCCAGCGGGATGAAGAACGGCAGGCCGAGTGGGACGAGGATGAGCGTTTCTCGGGCCATTGCCGACAGGCTTTTCAAGTCGTGATCGCGATACCAGGCCGCGCCGAAGGCCAGGATGCTGACCAGCGGCAGGCTCAGCAGCAATGCTCCGGCACGAGGCATGCGGCGGGAGATTTCCGAGACGGCCAGGATGATGAGCACCGGCACGACAACACGCAGAATTACCGACATCATCACCTGCCTCCCTCAAGTATTCTCCCTTTGCATCAAATGGCGTTCGCCCTCATCGCTCATTCAGGATGAAACGAAGGAGGACGAACGCCACAGCATCTTCAGTGGTCGCAAACGGTCACTCCTTGAAACTCCCCTGCGACGGCTTGCCATCGATCTCGCCGATCACGGTCCCCTCGAAGTCGGCGACATTGCCGATGCCGGGATCAGTCCCGACAAACTGAGATGCCTTGCCGTCTTTCGCGTCCGTTGGCAGGAGCTTGACTGTCATTGGGGCCACCACGGTTCCGTCTGCGGTCTTGGCTTCCTTAGTCGTCAACGTGAGCTCCGTGGCGGCGACCGGCAATGGCTTGTCGTTGGCGTGATCCCCGGTCACGAACAGGACCGTGCATTCGTTCTTCGGGTGATCGACCGTGAACTCGGCATGGTACTTGCCGAGATCGAACACAACGCCGCCGTTGGGGCCGGTGCCATGCGTATGGCCGCCGTCATCTTTCTTGCCGGTGGCGGCGGGCGGTTCCTTCGCAGGCGATGGCGCGCTCGGTTGCTCGCCGCAGCCCGTCATCATCAGAGCCGCAGTCAGCAGGCTCAGGTTGGCGATTTTCACATACATCATCTCGTTCTCCTTATCACGAAAACACAGGTTGATTACGTCCCTGTCACATGACGGCTGGAGCGCAGCAGTTCTTCATCGGAGACGTCGCTTCGTGCCAGCCGTTCGGCATCCTTGCCTGAAAACTTCCAGAACAGTCCGGGGTGGATCAGGAACTCACAGAAGGTTGAGGTCACTAATCCCCCGAGGATCACGGTCGCTACGGGATACAGGATTTCCAGTCCCGGTTTCTTGCCTCCCACCACCAAGGGAATCAGGGCGATTCCGGCAGTGAGGGCGGTCATCAGCACGGGCGCCAGTCGCTCCAGGCTGCCGCGCAGGATCATCTCTTTCGTAAAGCCTTCGCCTTCCTCCTTCATCAAGTGGAAATAGTGTGTGACCAGCAGGATGCCATTCCGCACGGCGATTCCGCCTAGCGAGACGAAGCCCACGAGACTGGCGACGGTCAACGTCTGCTGCGTCACGACCAGGGCCAAAACCCCGCCAATGAACGCGGTCGGGATCGCGTTGAGAATCTGGAAGGTGATCCGCGCGGACGGATAGAGCATCATCAGCACAATGAAGATGCCGGCGAGTGAGACACCCGCCAGGACGGTGATAAGCGTCGTCGCCGACCGTTGTGCCTCGAACTGTCCGCCGAATTCCACGAAGTAGCCGGTCGGCATAGAGACTTGTCCGCGTACACGCTGCTCGATTTCCACAACCGCACTTTCGAGGTCGCGGCCAGAGACGTTGCAACGGATGGTCTGCCGCCGCCGGACGTTTTCCCGGTTGACCAGGTTCGGGCCGCTGGCCGCTTCGGGAAAATCGGCCACTTCCCGCAGCCGGATCTGGCCACGGCCGTCCGGGAGATCGAGACGCAACTCTCCGAGCTTGTAGGCGTCCGACCGGTACGGCTCCTTGAGCTTGACCACGAGGTCAAACCGCCGCTGCCCTTCCAGGACTTGCGAAACGGCTTCCCCTTTGAGCGCCGTCTGCACGAAATCGGCGACGTATTCGCGGCTCAGACCGTAAAAGGCGAGGTCATCGGGTCGCAGAACGACATGCAGCTCGTCCACGC
>DATMFC010000102.1:0-15481 GCA_035556335.1 Planctomicrobium sp.
GTTCGTTGTCGGACCGAGAAGTCACAGTCTGAGCGATTTCAACAGAACGGCTCCGGCGGTCTTTCTTGGCAGGATTTGCAGATCGGCGTTGACGCGAGATTGCAATTCCGTCAACCGTTGGCGTGGATGTGGAACCGGTCGACCATCCCGTGTTCGGATTAGAGGAGCATTTCCTGCTAGGTGTTGTGGCTTTTGAGAGCACGTCACAGTATTCGACATCACCGGGGGAAGTGGTTCTTGCACCGAAGAAACAGGAGTCTGTCCCGTTCGAGCCGCTTCGACCAGTTCCCCACCTTTCGCCCGTCCCAGCGGACTCGTCAAATCGATCCGTAACGACTGCACGTACCTCCTCGACTCCTTCGCTTCCGGGGAATCGGAGAGAACGCAGCGCCAATTGCAGGTGACGCCGTTGGGGATCTTCGTGAAGTAGGTGCTGAACGTGACGTCCCAGCGTCGGTTGGCCGGTAAAAGAGCCAAGGCTTCTTCAATCAATGGCAAGAGGTCCATTCCCGGGGAGAAGATGATGTAGGCGGGCTGCTCGGGGTTCTTGAGAAAGGATTCCGCCAGCACTCCAGCCCAACCGGCGTCCCCTGTCGGTTCCTTCCAGGCGGAACAGATTTTCAACGGCGATTTTCCCTGCGGAAGCGATCGCTCGCCGGAGACAATTCGCGGCTCTCCGTTCCAGTTCGATCGCATCACTTCCGGGTGCCATCGAGGCAACAGATCCCTATGTGCCGAATCATCAGCCAATCGAACGGGGAAATCGATTCCGACGCCACAAACATCCCCGTTTTGAGCACACTCCTTTACCAGACTATGAAAGACCCTCGTTTCCAGATTGACCTTTGGTGGATTCGAGACACTCCGAATGTTTCGTGCCCGGCGATGCGTCATCTTGCCGGGCTTTCTTATTTGATGGGAATCCATTTGCGAAAGAGACATCACATGATCAGGCAACAGAATCAGAAGCGTCTTCAGGAGACGACAGCCATCCAGCAACTCATCACTCTCCTGGCGCGATCCGTGGCAGGTCTCCTGAAATCACGAACAGAAGAGGAAGCGTTCTTGAACCGGAAAATCACAAAGAACACAAAACCGACAATGAAAAAAAGATCAGACGAACTGAAGGACCTTCGATGGACTGGCCTCCCGGCCAGTCCATCGAAGGCATTTTTTTAGCATTTGCAGACGGCAGCTGCTCCGTCAGGAGAAAATGGAGTTTCCGAGGCATGACTCCGGTGTCGGAGACGCCGAACAGAAATCAGATGCCGCTCCCAGTCAGAAGGGATCGAGGATTCAAGGCCTTTTTATGTACCGTCAATGCAGCGTTTCCCTGTTCTGTTGTGTCCCCGCAGACCTGAACTCCGTTTCACCGAATACAATTCATGATCACAAACAAAAATCAGGAGCCGCCGGGGTCCACTTCAAAGTCACAAGCATCGAAGCTGGATCCCTTCCTGCCGGTGATTGAGCAGATTCTCAAGGAGGACAAGTTTCCGGTCCCTGGTGGTCCCTGTTCAAAAAAACAGGGATCCACGATCAAGAGTAGTCCCATGACATCGCTCATCACATCATGAATGGCGGTCGGAATGAGGCGTATCATCACTCTTCTCCCCAAACACGACAGGCATTTTCAACAAATGTCTCAGACTCCCTCTTCTTTATTAGGCTCCAAGGCTTCTTGGTTGATCTGCATGGCGAGATCCGTAAGCTTTTGATCAGTTTCTTCTTCTTCATTCAGCGTTTGCTTCAAGAGATCCAAAGCGGTGTCATAGGCCAGCAGCTTCGCCCAGGTGCAAAGTGTGCCGTAGGTGGCGATTTCGTAGTGCTCCACTTTCTGAGCGGCGGCAATAATCAGAGCATCGAGAACTTCTTCAGCGGCGTTCTCTTCAAGAAGAGAGGCTCCTTCCTCCAAAAGTCCTTCCATTGCTTCGCATTTTTTCGCACGCGGAGTCAGTTCCAGCGACTCGAACACGGCTTCCAGGCGTTCAACATGAACTTTCGTTTCTTCCAAATGCTGCTCGATAGCCATCCGCAACTCCTTGCTGCCAGCCCCCTTGGCCATTTTGGGAAGCGCTTTCACCAGCTGTTTTTCAGCGCTAAGGATATCGCGGAGTTCATCAATAAATGCATCTTCTAATGTTTGCAGAGCCATTGTTTTTCTCCATAAATGGTCGAGGAAACATAAATAAAGGATGGGTGCAATTCCCATTCCATATATAATATTAAATATCGAGATTGATGTTGTGTATATCAGTCATCTTAGATCGCCTCTGCTTTGAAAGACTTACGACAGTCTGGATTCATAAAAGCAGGGCTATACACATATGATGATTAAGCTGCGACTGATATGCCGTCTCCATGATTTTATCGACCCTGTGATTGACGCCTCTGTCGTGTTTTCGCCCCCTTTTTCGCTGAAGCGGAGCGAGCGGCGGCAGGGCGGGCTGCAGAAGCTTTGCCTCCCAGCTTTCCTCCCTTGCGAGACGGAGCTTGCGATTCCTTCTTTCCTCGACCGGAACCACTCTTGTTGCCTCCTCCTGAGGAAGCATTCACAGTTGCCCAAGCTCGTCGCTGAGCTTCCTTTTTCGGAACTCCCCGCTCTTGATATGACTCTTCGATGTGTTCTGCACGACGTTTCTGTTTGTCAGTATAAGCCGACTTGTCACCGCGTGGCATGATCCTTCTCCTTAAGCCCCTAACCTCTGATCAATTTCGAATTTCAAGAAGGTGAGCACATTCTGGTCCGATCTTCTGCCGGTCCGACTGGATCAGTCAGATTTCGTGCCGTGTTAATTAACCCGATATGAGAAAACGCCTGGGGGAAGTTTCCGACCAGCCGTCCGGAGCAGACATCATATTCTTCTGAGAGCAGACCGACGTCATTACGGAGGTCGAGAAGTCGTTCGAAGAGATCACGGGCTTCCGACTGGCGCCCCTGCAATGCAAAATTGTCCGCAAGCCAGAAGGTACAAAGAAGGAAAGCTCCTTCTCCGGGAGGAAGACCGTCGATTTCAGAATCAGAGAGATACCGATCGAGGAATCCATCACGTGACAATCTCTTCTGAATATATTCCACCGTTCCCAGCATGCGTGGATCGTCCGCCGGAATGAAACCGACCAGCGGCAGCATCAACAGGCTCGCATCCGGTTCATCAGTATCATAATGCTGGACAAAGGAGTTTCGCTTTTTATTGAATCCTCTGGCATGGACTTCGTCGCGAATCTCATCACGCAACCGCCGCCACTTTTCTGCTTCTCCTGAAAGACCATATTTCTCGACGGCATCCACAGCCCGATCGAGCGCCACCCAGGCCATGACTTTGGAATGAGTAAAGTGACGTCGTGGTCCACGGACTTCCCAGATCCCTTCATCCGGCTTGCGCCAGTCCGTTTCCAGAAAGCGGACCAGTTCCCGCTCGACTCTCCAGGCATTCTCGTCCGGAGCCAATCCTGCCCGACGGGTGACGTGCAAGGCATCGACCACCTCTCCATAGACATCCAATTGATGCTGATTATGGGCAGCATTTCCGACACGAACCGGACGAGAATTTTCATAGCCGGGAAGCCAGTGGAGTTCCGATTCTGATAACCGCCGTTCACCGGCAATCCCATACATAATCTGGATTTTGCTAGGAGTTCCCGCGACGGAATTGACCAGCCATTCGCGCCAGGCTGCTGCTTCCTCCACATAGCCTCCCCCCATTAGAGCGTACAGCGTAAATGTCGCATCCCGCAGCCAGCAGAAGCGGTAATCCCAGTTACGGACGCCACCAAGATGCTCCGGCAACGATGTTGTCACCGCCGCGACGACACCCCCTGTTGGACAATATGTCATCGCTTTCAGGGTGATCAGAGAACGTAATACAGCTTCTTTCCAGAGGCCTTGATAAGTGCAGCGACCGGACCACTCCTGCCACCACTCCTCTGTTTCCTTCAGAGTCGTTTCCGGATTCATATCCGGCAATTCAGGAGAGTATGTTGGAGACCACATCAATGAAAACCGGGTCCGATGACCTTCCGTCACAACGAAATCCGATACGGTTTTCAGATCCTCTCCACGAAGTGCCACATCCGATCGACATTCAATGGTCTCCGGGCCGGCGACTGCTCGAATTCCGCGTGGGGTATGACGAACCCAGGGGACGATCGATCCGTAATCAAAACGCAGAATCAGTTCCATCTGCATCGGGACCCGTCCGCTCAGTCCTTCCACGATTCGGATCACATCGGGGATCCCATCTCGGGGAGGCATGCAATCAATGACGCGGACTGCCCCCGATTCCGTTATGAAATCGGTTTCGAGAATCAGGGTCCCTTGCCGGTAACGACGCTCGACACGAAGGATGGGTTCCGCAGGAGCGATCAGCCATCGTCCGTGTTCCGGAGTTCCAAGTAGAGCCGCGAAGCAGGCCGGTGAATCGAAGCGGGGAAAGCAGAGCCAATCGATCGAGCCATCGCTTCCCACCAGAGCAGCCGAGTGACAGTCTCCAATTAACGCATACTGTTCAATCGGCAATGGCATCATCTTCTCCTTCGTTCCAATCCCTGTTGGGAGATCTCTACGGAAAGGACTGTCAGGTGAGACATCAAACTGAACGGCGAGCGACCAGCATGTACGCACAATACTTCCACTGAAATAACGACAATCTCTGGAATCCCAAGATTCACATCACTTTTCCACCCGAGAAATGACTGGTTCAATTTGAATTGCAACTTCAGTTCCATTTCTGCTGCTCAGTCCGGCTCCGACCGTTCTGGCATGCTGCGTGCATTTTGTTTTGAATGCTCGCGGAACCCGTCTTTCAAGAAAGGGACGACAGGATGACTGGCGTGACCGATGTCACTCTCCCCACAACTTCTTCCAATGATGCTCTTAATGGATCGGCACCCGAACCGCAGAACAGTCCTGCCTGGGCGGTTGTTTCCGATCCGTCTTCCAATGTTCGAGTCTGGCCTGGGAAACCGTATCCCCTGGGAGCGACATGGGATGGCAAAGGGGTGAACTTCGCACTCTATTCAGAGAATGCAGAACGAGTGGAACTTTGCCTGTTTGGAACAGAAATGGAATTTCAGCCGGAAACAAGAATTCCGCTACGGGAACGAACTCACCAGGTCTGGCATGCTTATCTTCCGGATGCACTTCCTGGCCAACTTTATGGTTATCGTGTCTATGGACCATATGAGCCTGCTGGGGGACACCGGTTCAATCCCAATAAAGTCCTGCTTGATCCGTATGCCAAGGCAATCGGTCGAGATCTCACTTGGGATGATTCTCTTTTCGGGTATCAGATTGGCCATCCGAAAACAGATTTGTCGTTCAATAAACAGGACAACACGGAGTTCGCTCCTCTTGGACTTGTGATCGATCCCGCATTCACCTGGGGAGATGACGTCCGTCCGCAGACACCGCTTCATAAAACGGTTATTTATGAAATGCACCTGAAAGGATTCACCTTTTTAAATCCCTATATCCCGGAAGAGATCCGTGGAACCTACATGGGACTCGCCTCGGAATCCGCAGTGAAATACCTACAGCATCTGGGAGTCACCGCCGTCGAATTACTACCTGTCCATCATCGCATCGACGACCGGCATCTCATGGAGAAAGGTCTTACGAATTACTGGGGATACAATACGCTCGGTTATTTCGCTCCGGATTCCCGTTACAAATCCCGGCTTGATGCTCTCGATGCCGTACAGGAATTCAAAACGATGGTTCGAAGTCTGCATGCAGCGGGCATCGAAGTGATTCTGGACGTCGTCTACAACCATACTGCGGAAGGGAACCAGCTTGGACCGACACTCTCCTTTCGCGGAATCGACAATGCTTCTTACTATCGACTGTCGCCGCAAAACCAACGGTATTGCATAGATTTTTCCGGATGTGGAAATTCGTTCAACCTCCGCAACCCGCGCGTTCTGCAACTGATTATGGACAGTCTGCGATACTGGGTGCTGGAGATGCACGTCGACGGGTTCCGTTTCGATCTCGCCAGTGCTCTGGCCCGGGAACTTCAACACGTCGACAAATTGGGAGCCTTCTTCGATATCATTCATCAGGATCCCGTCCTGTCACAGGTGAAACTCATTGCAGAACCCTGGGACTTGGGAGAAGGGGGATATCAGGTGGGGAACTTTCCCATCCTCTGGTCGGAGTGGAACGGCAGGTACCGGGATTGCGTTCGGCATTTCTGGAAAGGAGACGGTGGCTTCATCGCGGAATTTGCCACGCGGATCTGTGGATCAAGTGATCTCTATGAATGGAGCGGACGCCGTCCCGTTGCCAGTGTGAATTTCATCACCGCACATGACGGGTTCACAATGTCCGATCTCGTCTCTTATGACCAGAAACACAATGCAGTCAATGGAGAACAGAACCGCGACGGGGCGGACGACAACATCAGTTGGAACTGCGGAGTCGAAGGGCCGACGGATGACCTCACAATCCGCGAACTCCGCACACGGAAAATCAAAAGTTTTCTGTCAACACTGATGTTCTCTCAAGGAGTCCCGATGCTGCTGTCCGGAGATGAAGTCGGACATTCTCAGTCAGGCAATAACAACTGTTATTGTCAGGATAATGAACTGACCTGGCTGAACTGGAACTTCAATCCACAGGAGCACCAGTTGATGGAGTTTGTGAGGCGTTTGATTCAACTGCGTCAGGAAAATCCGGTCCTTTGTCGTCGACGGTTCTTCTACGGTGAAGAAATGAAAGGAAAAGATGCGACAGAAATCATCTGGGTCAACCTGGACGGCAGCGAAATGACGGATGAAGCCTGGGAGACAGATCACGCCAAATGTATCGGGGTGATTCTGTTGGGAGATGCCATCGATCTGGATACTCAGGGACAGGAAGTTTCCGGAGACACTTTGCTGATCCTGTTCAACGCCGATCACGGCGAACCGATCCCTTTCATCTGTCCGATTCTGCATAATCAGGTGACCGCCTGGGAACGAATCATCGATACGGCCCATACCGACGTCGAACCTGAAATCCTTGGAGCCGGGCAGGAATACGTGTTGCAACCTGCCTCGCTCGTACTGTTTCGTGACTCCAGTGATCCGGATGTTGACTCATGACACGCGTCACTGTTTCCAATGTTCGTGAGACCCCATTGTCCGATTCGAATCAGCCGAATCGCAAACCACATCACGGAGCGATTCTGCATGATGACGGATCGACCGAATGGAACGTCTGGGCGCCTCATCCGGAATGGATGGATCTGGTCATTGATCCTGAACGACAGCCCCTCATCCATGCCATGAAACGGGACGGAGACTGGTTCCGGTTTCGGGAAATGAACATTCAGGAGGGAACTCCTTATCGCTTCCGGCTTCCAGCGGGAGACTATCCGGATCCCGCCACACGCTGGCAACCTGAGGGAGTGTCCGGACCATCTGCGCTGTTCTTTCCGGAACGTTATGAGTGGAGGTGTGATGACTGGCGGGGAGTTGCCCGGAAAGACCTGGTGATCTACGAACTGCATGTCGGGACATTCACCCAGGAGGGAACCTTTGCCGCGATTACAGACCGTCTGGATGACCTGAAATCATTGGGAATCACCGCCATCGAGATCATGCCGGTCGGACAATTTCCCGGGAATCGAAACTGGGGATATGACGGAGTCCAACCGTATGCTGTACAGAACTCATATGGAGGTCCACGCGAATTCCAGAAGTTCATCGACGACTCTCATCAGGCAGGAATCGCAGTCATTTTAGATGTGGTTTATAACCATCTCGGACCAGAAGGAAATTTTCTTCCAGTCTTCGGTCCTTATTTCACACAAGCTTATCATACGTCGTGGGGGGAGGCCTTGAATTATGATGGTCCAGACAGTGATTCCGTGCGACAGTATGTTATTGAAAATGCCTGCATGTGGATTCGAGATTTCCGTCTGGACGGTTTACGACTCGATGCGGTTCATGCGATTTATGATTTCAGTGCGCGTCACCTGCTTGCGGAGATGCAACAGGAAATCCGGCAGATTGCAAACGAACAGGGACGTTTCGTTCATCTGATTGCCGAAAGCGACCAGAACGACCCACGCCTGATTGATCCTCCCGATCAACATGGCCTTGGTCTGGATGCGGTCTGGGCCGACGAGTTGCACCACTCCGTTCACACACTTCTGACTGGAGAACATCAAGGGTATTTTCGGGACTTCGGCCAGATCGAACAGCTTGCCAAGGCTTATGAAAAAGTGTTCGTCTATGATGGCGAGTATAGCGTCTGCCGTCGGCGACGTCATGGGGGGCCGGTGAAAGATCGTGATCGGTCTCACTTTGTCGTCTGTCTTCAGAATCATGATCAGATTGGAAACCGGGCGAAAGGAGACCGGCCAGCGATGTTCCTGTCCGAGGCTCAGCAACGACTCGCCTGCGGACTGTTCCTGATTTCCCCCTGCATCCCGCTGGTGTTTATGGGATCGGAATATGGAGAACGAAATCCGTTTCCGTTTTTCTGTTCCTTCTCCGATTCGAATCTCACGGAGGCAGTCCGCAGAGGCCGACGGACTGAGTTTGAAAACCTGGGTTTTCAATGGGGGACGGAGATTCCCGATCCCGCTGCTCCGGAAACCTATTGCTCCGCCAAACTATCGTGGTCCTGGCCGGAAGGGGCGTTTTCTGCGGGGTTACGACAACTCTATCACGACTTGCTTCAAGCACGTCGCGAATGGCCAGCATTGCGAAACCGGTCACACACCAAAGCAACGGTCATCAGGAATTCCGCATCAGATTCGGAAGCTCCTTCCCTTCTGCTGATCGAACGGGGAGATCCTGAACGCGTGACCGTTCTTGCCAATCTCAGTGAGTCACCCTGTCCGGTTCCAACGAATTCTGTAGGACATCTCACAATCCGACTCAGTACGGAAGAGGAACGATACGGAGGAACCGGGGGTGAGACATTCGACGCGAATTTATTGCAATCACATGAATTACGGATTTACGGGGCTCCCCATGACTGACGGCGACACCGTCGAGGATCTCGCGACACAACTGGCAGAGACCGTCTGGTCGGCTGTCACCGAGCGGGGCTGTCATCCTCTTGCAACGTACCGGCTGGAGTTTAACAAAGACCATCTCTCTTTTCGTGATGCAGCGAAACTGGTCCCCTATCTCGCATCACTGGGGATCAGCCATGTTTATGCATCTCCTTATCTTAAATCTGCCTCCGGGACGTCGAATAACTATGCTATTGTTGACTACTCTGAATTGAATCCTGATCTTGGAACACAAGAAGATTATCAGGCATTCGTCGCGGTATTGAAATCGCATGGAATGGGACAGATTCTGGATATCGTCCCGAACCATATGAGCACGGCCGTCGGGGAAAATGCCTGGTGGACTGATGTTCTGGAGCACGGACAGAGTTCTCCATTCGCAACCTGTTTTGACATTGACTGGAATCCGGTTGAACAGGCATTACAGAATCGAATTCTGCTCCCGGTGCTCGGAGATAATTTTGGCGATGTCCTCGAACAGGGAGAGTTAAAACTTGTCCATTGTCAGGGGAAATTTCAACTTCATTATTATGATCATCATTTTCCATTAGATCCCACCAGCTATTCTATCCTTCTTGACGAAACCCTGACCCGCATTCAGGAATCCTTCTCTCCGGCAAACGACATTCTGGAGATGGAAAGTCTTCTGACCGCGCTGAAGCATCTTCCAGAAAGAACGGTGACCGATCCCGAGCTGAAGCAGGAACGACTGCGGGAAACAAAGGTGATTCAGAACCGATTGCGAGCACTGATCGAAACATCCTCTCCTGTGCAAGCAGCACTTTCCGAAACTCTTCGAAAACTGAATGGAGAACCGGGACAACCCGCCAGTTTCGACCGGCTTGAGCAAATGCTTGATCGTCAGGTGTATCGATTGTCGCGATGGAAAGCGGCATCCGACGAAATCAACTATCGTCGATTCTTCGATGTGAATGAGCTGGCGGCCATCTGCACAGAACGAAAAGAAGTCTTCGAGGCGAGTCATGCTTTCCTCTTTAAACTACTGACACAGCAGGCAATTCACGGCCTGCGCATCGATCACGTCGACGGACTTTATGATCCCCGACAATATCTCTGGCGATTGCAATGGGGCTATCTGGAAGCTCTCGCACGAGACCAGTTGGAACAGCAGTATCCTGAGGCCGACTGGAACGAACTGCGGGAAGATGTTCTTGATCGGCTTCATCAACTCCTGGGAGGTCTTCCTCCGGGGATCGTCTTCAATAATCAACGCGACTATGATTCCATTGCCGATCATCCATACGAAATTCCTCTCAAAGCTCCGTTACCACTCTATGTTCTGGTGGAAAAAATTCTCGGGCCGGATGAACTTCTTCCAAACGACTGGCCCGTTGCAGGGACGACAGGTTATGACTTCCTGAACCAGCTGGAAGGGCTCTTTGTAAAACCAGAAGGCTTCACAAAAATTCAAAGAAATTATCGTCGTTTCTCCTCATGTTTCAGTGGCTTTTCAGAGATTGTTCAGGACTCGAAGCGACTGATTCTGGACGTTGCCATGTCGAGCGAACTTCAACTGCTGGCCCATCGCCTGAAGCGGCTGGCGCGACGCTGGCGTCACTCACGAGATTTGACTCTGAATCATCTTTTCGCGGCACTTCGTGAAATCATTATCTGTTTTCCGGTCTATCGTACTTACATCGGGAGTGATGGAATCTCCGCGCGTGATCGCGACGTCATCGATCAGGCCATTCGACAGGCTCGACGGCGCAATCCGACGATGGACACTGACCTGTTTCAGTTCATCCGCCGAATCCTTCTTTCGGAAATCGCGGAGTCAGAAGAAGACGCGGAGTATACCGAACTCTTTATCGGGCGGTTCCAGCAGGTCACCAGCCCGGTCATGGCTAAAGGGGTGGAAGATACGGTGTTCTATCGTTATCTCCCTTTGATTTCCGTCAATGAAGTTGGAGGACATCCCCAGATGGCTCCCATTTCTGTCGAACGATTTCATGAGGACAATCGTAGCCGACTTCAACAGTTTCCGGCTGCGATGCTCTGTTCTTCCACACATGACACCAAGCGAAGTGAAGACGTTCGGGCTCGAATCGGACTTCTCTCCGAGATCCCCGATCAGTGGAGAACGGCGGTCGGGCGCTGGTCGCGAATGAATCGCCTTTTCCGCACCGATCTTCAAGGGGAACGATCTCCCACTCCGAATGACGAGTATCTGCTTTATCAGACTCTTGTCGGAATCTGGCCTGTGGAACCGGTCTCGGAGGAACATCATCAGGAACTGGTGCAACGCATACATCAATACATGGAAAAAGCAACTCGTGAAGAGAAACTGCGAACCAGTTGGCTCTCCCCCGACCCGGACTATGAAGCTGCGGTCAGACGATTCATCGAAGGAGCTTTACGACGAGATGAAAAGAACCGGTTCCTGAATGATCTGCAGGCGTTCCTTCAACGAATGGCGCCAGCCAGCTTCCTGAAATCAGCGTCGGAAGTTCTCCTGAAACTGACCTGTCCTGGTGTTCCGGATCTCTATCAAGGACAGGAATTCTGGAACGACAGCCTGGTCGACCCGGACAACCGCCGCCCCGTCGATTTTTCACAGCGGCATGAACAGCTCAATACACTACGGCAGCGAGCCGACGAGAAAGGGCTGTTAGAACTCTCACAGGGGTTATTGAATTATCCTTCTGATCCCGCATTCAAGCTTTTTGTGATCTGGAGGGCATTACAGGTGAGAAAGCAACATTCAGATTTGTTTCGGTCTGGAGATTATGTTCCGGTTGGCGTTCAAGGAACACTGGCTGAGCATTTCTGTGCCTATCAACGTTCATACGAGACTACCTCCTCGATCATCGTCGTCCCACGCGATCATGTGAAATTGTCTAATTCCGTTGATGGGGATCTCACCCGTTTTGCTGAACTGGAAGGCCTCAACGAAACCGTCGCCCACATTGATTCTCTCACCGGGCGGTTGTATTGCGACCAATTCACAGGCGTTCGATTCGCCGCGTCGACAGGCCGAATTCCCCTCCTCAAATTGTTTCAGCACTTTCCCCTGGCATTCCTTATTTCGAAACAAACCTCTGAGAAGCCGCAGGCGTCTGAAAACATATCATGAAGACGATCTGGAAAAGGATGAAGCAAATGGTCTGATTTTACCTTACCTGAGCGCGCCGCACGGCCTTTATTCCACACAAAGAGGTGGTCAATGCTGACCTGCTGGCGTTTCTGCGGAAGTAGAGTTCCTGCCTGGGGAATTCCGTCCTGTTAGAATGATTTAATTCAGAGAGACGTCGTCATGATCCTCGGCTCAGATCGTTGTCTGAGAATCCCATCCGGTCAGAGAAAGTGCGAAAATCTGACTTTCACTTAGTATCGACAACCATAACGAACTGCCGCACTTAATCTTCGTTGCCCCTCTGAATGTATAATTGAAGTTTTCGTTTTTTGGATCGTCACGCGTCAAAATGGGGACCGTCCTCCCGTCGCTCCATAGACTTCACCGGTCACATAACTGGCTTCAGGCGAAGCCAGGAAGACAAAAAGCGGGGCCAGTTCCGAGGGCTGAGCGGGGCGATCGAATAAGGTGTTTTTCCCGAACTCCTGTACTTTCTTCTCGTCAAATGTCGACGGAATTAAAGGTGTCCAGACGGGACCCGGTGCGACCGCATTGACTCGGACTCCCGATTCGATCGCGATCTTCGAGAGTGCTTTCGTGAAGCCGACGATGGCCGACTTGGATGCGGCATAATCTAAAAGTTCAGCACTTGGCTGATAGGCTTGAATGGACGCAGTGTTAATAATGACTCCTCCCGGCTTCATTCGCGGGAGTGCGGCTTTGCAAAGATAAAACATGGAGAACAAATTCGTTCGAAATGTATACTCAAATTGCTCGGAAGACCATTCCTCAAGTTCGTCCCACGGCATCTGAAATGCTGCATTGTTGACGAGAATGTCAAGCTTTCCGAATTCTTCAAAGGTCTGCTCGATCAGTGAGATGCAATACTCTTCGCTGCCGATGTCGCCAGCACTTAATACGGATTTTTGCCCCGCTTTCTCCACCCAGGTTGCCGTCTCCTGAGCATCTTCTGTTTCTTCCAGATAGGCAATCATCACATCGGCCCCCTCCCGGGCATATGCAATGGCCACGGATCGACCGATTCCACTGTCTGCTCCGGTAATCACGGCGGCGGTGTCCTTGAGTTTTCCCGATCCCTTGTAGGAGTTCTCTCCATGGTCCGCCAAAGGGGACAGTTCCTTTTCCTTTCCCGGAACTTCCTGCTGCTGTGGCGGAAGTTCTTTCTGAGAAAATCGGGTTCGTGGATCAGGGCGAGACTGGATCGTTGATGACATCAGAAAACACTCCATTGAAAATGCCCGCGCAGACTTCTCGTTTCACACTATCACTTCATTTCCGACTGGACAGCCCTTTTCTTACTTCAATGATCAAAGACAATGAAATCAGACATTTCTCAAGGCCATGAACAGATCGCAGTCAGTTCTGTTTGAAGGTTCTTATTTCCGTACTATTCCTAAGGACCATCTTATGTTGCCAAAGACGAACCCTGAATCAAGTCATTCTGCTCTGCTATTGATTGATGTGATTAATGATCTCGATTTCTCCCGGGGAAAACAGCTTCTTGAACATGCAATTCCAATGGCGGACAGAATTTGGGAGCTACAGCAACAGGCTCGCCAATCAAGGATTCCGGTCATCTATGTGAATGATAACTTCGGACGCTGGCGCTCCGATTTTCAGGCTCAGATTGAGCATTGTGAGCAACCGGGCAGCCTGGGAAAAGAACTGGTTCGCCGGTTACGTCCCGATGAGACTGATTATTTTGTTTTGAAACCTAAGCATTCCGGATTTTATTCGACGACATTGGAGCTGTTGCTGCGTCATCTGGGGTGTCGACGTCTCATTCTGACAGGGATTGCCACAAACATTTGTGTTCTATTCACCGCCAATGATGCCTATATGCGGGATTATCAGCTCATCATCCCGCGAGACTGCTCGGCGGCAAATTCATCGTCTGACCACGACTACGCGATCAATCAGATGGAATCCGTATTAAAAGCAGACGTCACGCCTTCAACGGAAGTCAACCTGAAAGGGTTTCACATAAGCGAGAGGTAACTCGAACGAATTGATCGAATTCGATGACGCTGAGCTATCGGACTTGATTGCAGTATGACAGGTCGACCGGTACATCGAGTCACCAGAATGAATTCTCAAAGAACAGTCTCATCATCCACATCCCATTCACTCCATGCACACATGTCAGGAGGTGAATGTCTTAAAAGAATTGTCAGATCCTGAATGTCGGTGAACTGATCCATTCAATCGGAAACAGGGAACCGGGAGAGCTTTCTTGGAAGTTACAACGATTCCAGAATTTTGCATTGCTTTGGAATGCAGAGTGCCCCATCAGCGGAACCGAGCGACAAGAACGCGGAATTGACAGGACGAAGGAGTGGTCCGATGAAGGCTGTCGTTTTTCATGAACCCGGTGACATTCGTCTTGAGGAAGTTGATCTTCCTGCAATTGAGCAGGCAACCGACGCCATTATCAGGATCACCAGTTCAGCAATATGTGGAACGGATTTACATTTCGTTCGCGGGACTTACTCCGGTATGGAAGCTGGAACAATTCTTGGGCACGAAGCGGTGGGAGTGATTGAAGAATGTGGACGCTCAATAAGGAATCTGAAGCCGGGAGATCGGGTCGTTGTTGCTTCGACAATCGCATGCGGGAACTGTGTTTATTGTCGCAGCGGGTATTATGCTCAATGCGACGTTGCTAATCCGAACGGGCTGCGTAGCGGAACGGCATTCTTCGGTGGTCCTAAGACCACAGGGAGTTTTCAAGGGTTGCAGGCGGAGTATGCGCGGATTCCATTTGCAAATGTCGGTTTGGTTCGACTGCCAGATGAGATCTCGGACGATCAGGCCATCTTGTTATCTGATATCTTTCCAACTGGCTATTTTGGTGCCAAGCTGGCAGAAATCAGTGAAGGGGACACGGTTGCGGTTTTCGGTTGCGGACCAGTCGGACTCTTCGCCATTACAAGCGCCTTTCTGGAAGGGGCGGGACGAGTCTTCGGAATCGATCATCAGAATGATCGCCTGAGCATTGCCCGTGATTTGGGAGCGGAGATCATCAACTTCGATCAGGAAGACCCGGTGGAAGTTCTGCTGGAATTGACCGCAGGAATCGGTCCGGATCGAGTGATTGATGCAGTGGGAGTCGATGCGGAGTATCCGGCTCGAGATGCTCCGAAATCCAGTTCGCCGCAACGATCAAGTTTTCAGGCGGAGCTGGACCAGATTTCCGATTCCGGTCTGGCAGGCCACCCCTGGCATCCCGGAGATGCCCCGAGTCTGGCTCTGCAATGGGCCGTCTCGTCGGTTGCGAAGGCAGGAACGATTGGAGTGATTGGAGTCTATCCTCCCCAGTTAAACACTTTTCCAATCGGCATGGCCATGGGAAAGA
>DATMFC010000103.1:0-4631 GCA_035556335.1 Planctomicrobium sp.
CGATGTTCCACTCAGCATCGAACTGACTGTCGAGAACGGTCGTGGTTACATTCCGGCGACTGAAGCCTACGAGAAGAGCCCGGAACTTGGAATCATTCCACTGGATTCCGCATTTTCTCCAGTGACTCGTGTTCGTTACAAAGTGGAAGAGACCCGTGTCGGTCAGCGAACCAACTATGACAAGCTGACACTGGAAATCTGGACAGACGGCACCGTGAAGCCGGACATGGCTCTGGTTGAAGCCTCCAAGATTCTCCGGAAGCACCTGAATCCATTCATCAACTATCAGGAACCAGGCCCGGAATTGCCACCGGAAGCCGGCCTGAAGGGAATGCTCGAGGCGACTGGTTATTCACCAATCGATCTCGAGCTGGAAGACAAGCTCAACCAGAGTCTCGCGGAACTGAACCTTTCAGTTCGAGCAACAAACTGCCTGGAATCCGAAGGGATCACCAGTGTCCGTGACCTGGTCGGTCGCTCTGAAGATCAGTTGCTCACCGTTCGGAATTTCGGTGAAACAACTCTGTTCGAAGTTCGTGAAAGACTTGGCGAGATCGGGTTACGATTGGGAATGCGTGTCCCAGATCGGTTGAAAAAGCAATCAAACAGCTAAGGGCGCCCTTGAGAGAGGTGAGTCGACAGGCGTTCGACGTCATCTGGGCTCCCCCGGGCATTTTGCACCGTACTTTGTTTATTACAACATTTGGATGATAAGTCATGCGACATCGCGTTAAAGGCCGGACACTCGGTCGTAATGCCAGTCACCGGAAAGCCATGTTCAAAAACATGGCTGCGAGTCTGATCAAGACCGCCCGGATTGAAGACACAACTGCCGAAGGGGCTCCTAAAGTCGCAGGCCGGATCATTACGACCGTGCCGAAAGCAAAGGAACTCCGTCCGTTCATCGAGAAGCTGATCACACTGGCCAAGAAAGCTCTGCCACACGAAGAGGCAGCAGCACAGTTCGCCACCAGTGCTGAGCGTGGCAGTGACGAATACAAGACCTGGCGTGATTCCGATCAGTGGAAACAGTGGGTCAAAGCGAAAGCTCCCGCTGTTGACGCCCGTCGGCGCGCCTTTGCTGCACTTCGTGATAAGCGTGCTGTCACGATTTTGTTTGCAGATCTCGCTCCACGGTTTGCTGAACGGCAGGGTGGTTATACTCGTATCGTGCGATTGGCAAAACCACGTCTCGGTGATGCCGGAGAACGGGCACTGATCGAGTTCGTTGGCGAACGTGATCGTGTTTCCGCACGGCCAACAGCTCCGGTTGTTGTTGCACAATCCACAGCGGAAGCGGCCGCCGAGTAATCACGGTATCGATAATTGATTCATCAGGTTGAGCGATTTTTTAATCGCTCAACCTGATTTTGTTTTGTGGTCATCTCACCGGAACAGAGTCTAAGATGAGATGGTCGTTTGCAGCGTTTCCAGTCTCTGAACACGAGAACTCATGTCCTCTCCTGTTCTTCTGATTGATAATTACGACAGCTTTGTCTTTAATCTTGCCCGCTACTTTCAAGAGCTGGGGTTGGAGACGGATGTTTGCCGAAATGACGCCCGATCTGTTGCTGAGATCCTGGCCTCCCCGCCTGCGGCCATTGTTCTGTCCCCCGGCCCGTCAACTCCAGAGGCCGCCGGTATCTGCATTGAATTGATTCAAAAAGTGCAGGGGACAGTTCCGATTTTTGGGGTCTGTCTTGGGCATCAGGCAATCGGCGCCGCACTGGGGGGACACGTTCTGCGTGCGCCTGAACCGGTCCATGGACGCCGTTCCATTGTTGAACATGATGGCACCGGGTTGTTCGAGAACTGCCCCATTCCGCTCTCGGTGGCTCGCTACCATTCTCTCATCGTCGATCGAGCGACACTGCCGTCATCACTCCACGTCACGGCATCGACCACCGACGGTCTGATTATGGGACTCGCTCATAACTCCTGGCCGTTATTTGGAGTTCAGTTTCACCCGGAATCGATTCTGACTGAGCAGGGACATCGGATTCTGTACAACTTTCTTCGGCTGTCTGGGGTGAAGATCGGTGTCGAGTTTGAAGAACTCTCCGGAGAAGGAGACTCCCTGCATACTGCCCGACAAGATGCCGACTTTTACCAGCAGGAACCGTTCCCCGATTCTTTCAGACCATCGTGAATCAGGCCATCGTGAAAAGAAGAGAGGCAGCGAGTCGGTTTCGAACGGGATCAACATCTTCTATTATGTTCACCGTTCGCAGAATTCGTCTGCGTACGGCAAATCCCCGTGAAGGTTGAACTGAGACCATGAACCGAAATGCTCGAATCGGTTTGATCCTGTTTACGGTGTATCTGGCATTCTATGCCGCGTTTGTCGGCCTGAATGCATTCTCTCCGGAGACGATGGCGCAGACACCGATTCAGGGAATTAATCTGGCAACCGTCTACGGATTTGCCCTGATTCTTCTGGCGTTGCTGCTCGCGTTAGCTTATGGGGCACTTTGCTCACTGCTGGGAAACGGAAACGATTCTTCTTCCCGAAGCGACCGCTGATTTTTCATTACTTGATTTCTGAAACGTCCTGATCACCGGTTCAACTGCGGTTGTCCCAGCTTTCTCCCGGAAGGATACGCTTCGTGATTTACGAACCTAGCTCGATTGCCGTGATCATCTTCTTGATGTTTGTCGGCGCGACGATGGGACTGAGCTTCTACCTGGGACGCCGGGGCCAGTCATCTCA
Organism: Planctomicrobium sp.; assembly: GCA_035556335.1. Lineage (GTDB taxonomy): Bacteria > Planctomycetota > Planctomycetia > Planctomycetales > Planctomycetaceae > Planctomicrobium. Next base: position 2,711 of record DATMFC010000103.1, read on the forward strand.
GAGCTATTTTGCGGCTCATGGGCAAATTCCCTGGTTCATTAACGGAATCGCGTTTGCTGGCGACTACCTGTCGGCCGCGTCGTTTCTCGGCATTTGCGGCATGATTGCCTTTTACGGGTACGACGGTTTTTTGTACTCGATCGGGTATCTCGCCGGTTGGGTCGTGGCTCTATTTGTTGTCGCCGAACCACTCAAACGGCTCGGGAAGTTCACCTTTGCCGACGCGCTGGACGCCAAATTCCATTCACGCGGAATCAAGCTGACGGCCGGAATCAGTACGCTGGCCGTCAGTCTGTTTTATCTGATTCCGCAAATGGTTGGAGCCGGGGTTCTTGTTCAGCCGCTTCTCGGACTCAGCCATTGGCAGGGAGTGACTCTGGTCGGAACGGTTGTCATCTTCATCGTTGTTTCGGCGGGAATGGTCTCGACCACTTACGTGCAGTTTTTCAAAGGGGGCATGCTCGTCCTCTTCAGTCTGATTCTCACCGTCATGATTCTGAATCAGGGATTTTCCGTGCAACAGGGAGGAATCGACGGCCATGTCTTCCGCACACTGGGACCGGCCACAGATGAACAACTCTCCGATGCAAACTGGCTCTCCGAACAATTGGGAACCCCCGCCGTTCCGGTTCCAGATGTTGATTGGAGTAATCTGAACTTCTACCGCACACGCATTTCAGAAACCGGTCAGGTGTTGACGTGGAGTCTGGAACCGAATGAAGCGGGACAATTGCTTTTGAGGGAGGCCCAGACTTTCACCAGAACGCAGGACGGAAACATTCTGGTCAACGGTCTTCCGAAAGGGAGAAAGAGGGGAGAACCGGAACTTCACCCGGTTGGTTTTCTCAGTAAATTGTCTGGCGAAAGAACCAGTACCGGTCCTCTCAATCCCGTGTCTTACCTTCAGGAACTGCATGGGGCCGAAGTTGTGCAATGGCCCAGTCGCGTTGTCAAAGAAACAGATGGCAGCACGACGACCGTGTTCTTTCAGAAGGTCACTTCCGGGGCGCAACTGTTGATGCCGGGGAATCACCCCACGTTCAAGGGAATTCACAGCGACCAACTGACGGACAAGGTCAACTTCATCTCTTTGATGCTCGCCTTGTTCTGTGGAACCGCATCGTTACCGCATATTCTCATTCGCTATTACACCGTGAAAGACGAAGTGAGTGCCCGAAAGAGTACGATTGTCGGCATCGGGGCCATCGGGTTCTTTTATATCCTGACGCTGTATCTGGGACTGGGGGCGATGGTCAGCGGGGCACTCGATGTCACCGATTCGAACATGGCCGCTCCGCTGCTGGCCAAAAGCATGAACGAATGGCTCTTCGCGATCATTTCGGCCATTGCCTTCACAACGGTTCTTGGAACGGTCAGCGGGTTGATTCTTGCTTCCAGCGGAGCCATTACACATGACTTGCTCGCTTCGGTGGGCAAGCTAAAACTGACCGACTCACAACAGGTTCGAGTCGCCAAGTTCGCTTCCGTCATCATTGGCGCCATTGCCATCGTTCTGGGAATTGTCTTTGAAAAGTTGAACGTGACTTATCTGGTTGGTTGGGCGTTCAGTGTCGCGGCGTCGGCGAATCTTCCTTCACTCGCCATGATGCTGTTCTGGAAAGGAACCACGAAACAGGGAGTGATCGCTGCGGTGACCGTGGGAATGACCTCGTCGCTGGCCTGGATTCTGTTGAGTGAAGACACGTTCAAAAGTGTTTATGGACTCGACCCATCGCTCGCACTGGTCCCGTTCAGTCAACCGGGAATTGTCACGATTCCACTAGGCTTTCTGACGTTGATTGTGGTTTCCCTGCTCACCCGAAAACCAGCAGGATCGACGGTGTCGGGCGTCGCCTGATCACCGGGGCATTCGCTTTCTTGAAGATGCGTTATGGTGACGCGTTCCAGGAGGGCGAAGCTC
>DATMFC010000104.1:0-15565 GCA_035556335.1 Planctomicrobium sp.
GTGTTAACACTTCAAACCCTTCCGCTCCCGGTGGCGCGTGGACCGAGCAACCTCCAATACTCAGGACGAGGCGGTCTTCCGACTCGACGCGAAAGATGGAAGGAGCTTCAAGAATGGTGGTTGCTCCAGAAGGAAATTCCAGCTTCACCATTCCACTTTTCAACATGTAATCCTGTTGGGGAGAGACGACACTTCCGGCAGCGAGAACGGCAGGACCGGAAAACGTCGCCCGATTTTCTTCAACAAGGAATACTGGTCGTTCCTGCACCGAGGGAACGATCGGTTCAGGCTGAGCCACTTCCTGCCGAGTGCTGGAACGGTTCCAGACGAACGCCCCGGAAACGAGTAACACCGCCAGTGAGAGACCGCTCATCCAGCGGATCATTGAAAGTGATCGTCTCCACTGTTGCCGACGGGAGGGGATCACAGAAGGGACAGCGGATGATCCTTGTCCTTCCGATTCCATATCCAGTAACCGACTGGTCCGCCCGAAAGCATCCATGCGGAGAACATCGTGTAGTGCGGCAGTTCGGATCTGAACCCGTCGAAACAATTTCTGTTTCTCAGGATCGTTCCGCATCATCTCTGACAACGTCTGAATCTCCGTTGCGGAGAGCGTTCCGTCCTGATACCGCATCACCATTTCGAGAAAGTCGTTGGCCCGACCTTCTTTTTGAATCTGATTTTTATCATCACCGTTCATGTGGCCCCCTTTCCGCCCATCTCCAGCCGCATCTGAATACATCGTTCCAGCACACTGTGGATCCGAGCCAGAGCCTGATAAACCGTTGCCGGTTTTCTTTTCAGAATCTCAGCGACATCAATTCCGGAACGTCCTTCAAAGTACCGCAATTGAAGAATCCTGCGATTGTTTGGTGTCAGATCTTCCAGGCAATGTGCCAGCGCATCGCGAGATTTGGAGAACTCTTCGTCCTCTTCGTCTCCCCACATTTCCAGCAGGGAATTCAGGACATCTTCTGTTAATCCGCCATACCGACCATCCCGTGACCGAATGACGTCAATGGCCCGATTTCGACAGGTCACCCGTGCCCATTTCATGAGCTGAGCACGCGATTCAAACAGTTCCTCGTGAAGCAGCGACTTCACACAGGCATCCTGAAAGATGTCTTCCGCGAGATGAAAGCTCCGCACAATCGTAATCACGAACCCCGTCAACGACAGACGTTCGTCCAGCAGAATGGCAGTGGCTTGTTCCCGTGTGAGCGCCAATCTTCCAACTTTCTCAGAAGTGTTTCAGCGAAGTCCGATTCTCGCATTCGTATTTGAATGCTCACCAGAAAGGACGGATCAACTGATCAGAACTCGACAATTTTCGTTGAGGTAAAACGCCACATTGCTCTCAAAAATGGCGCAACAGGGCCCAAACCGAGAAGACGTTCGACGTGATGAATGCAGACTATTGAACTCTGCAAACAATAACTGCAAAACATGTTATGACTCAATGCAGCAAGAAGTGTTCGTCCCGGGCGGCCTGATTTTAGAAAAATTGTCGAGAGAACATTCGTTGATACGTCTTCATATTTATGTTCATTGTCTTTGATTGATGGGTTCCGGTTTGCCTCTCGTTTTAAATAAGGAATTGTTTCATGGCCCAATTCTCATCTCGGGGCTCTCGAGGATTCACATTGATCGAATTACTTGTTGTGATCGCGATCATTGCGATTCTGGTGGCATTGCTGTTGCCGGCGGTGCAACAGGCGCGTGAGTCGGCTCGACGAACACAATGCAAAAGTAACCTGAAGCAGTTGGGGCTGGCGTTGCAGAATTATCATGATGTTCATTCGGCGTTCCCGATTGGAGAAGGTTTAGGCGTAAGCGTTACAAGCAGCAGTTGTGCTGATAGTCGAGTTCGTGCCCCGTGGACAGTGCTAAGCCTTCCTTATCTGGAGCAGACTGCGCTTTACCAGAGTTTTGATTTCTCCGCTCATTTTCGCGGTGGGTTTCACGAGGGACCGGGCCCCACTACAAAAAATTACATCGGGTCCAACCAAAGAGTTCCGGTCTACCATTGCCCATCATATTCCGCTCCCGATGGATTTCACACAAACTACTTTGGTGTCATGGGAGGGGGGCAAGCATTCTGGTCAAGCTCTCTGGTCGGTCGGGCACTCTGGAACAATGGGACCTTGTACCTGAACTCCAGCACAAAGATGCGAGATCTCTCAGACGGCTCCAGTAACACTGTGGTGATCGGGGAAACCAAGTACCAGATCGGGCCACGTGCTCGTTCTAATTCTGACGAACGAATGGGATGGGCATCATCAATTCGCGCATGTGGAAGCAGTTCGACATCTGCAGTGCTGGCTGCGGCCACTGATGTTGCGATCAACGCATTTAAAGGAGACGGGAACAGTGCTGATACCGTTTGGACCGAGAATAGTGCAGGCACGCTCCCGAATGGGATCGGAACCGTGAATGGAACGAACGCAACATACAACCTGCAAGCCCGTGCCTTTAGCAGTGCACACACTGGCGGTGCTCACTTCGCCTTGGGAGACGGTTCCGTTCGTTTCATCAGCGAGAACGTGAATCTCGTGACGTTGCGGAATCTTGCAATTCGAAATGACGGGGAAGTATTAGGAGAGTTTTAACGTTACATTGATCATCTTTAGATCTTCTGGATCTTTGCAATCGAGGATGTTTTATGAGCCAGCGCCCCTCTCGGGATCATCGAGGATTCACTCTAATTGAACTGCTTGTTGTGATCGCCATTATTGCGATTCTGGTGGCATTGCTGTTGCCGGCGGTTCAGCAGGCGCGTGAGTCGGCTCGACGGACGCAATGTAAAAGCAACCTGAAGCAGTTGGGACTGGCTTTACAGAACTATCACGATGTCCATTCGACCTTTCCGATCGGAGAAGGTTTTTCCGGAATGAGTAGCCAATTTCCGAACAGTTGTGTTGGCGTTAATGGAATACGGGCTCCCTGGACCGTTCTCAGCCTTCCCTATCTGGAACAGAACGCGCTTTATCAAAGCTTCGAATTTTCCCTCCCGTTTCGAGGGATCTATTCAGAAGCACCGACATCCGGAAAAAATTTTGAGGCTTCAAACAAGATCGTCCCGGTCTATCACTGCCCCTCATTTTCCGCTCCGGATCGATTACACACGAATTATTTCGGAGTCATGGGTGGAGGAGAGCAACTGGCATCGTGGGTTCACGCAGGTAGCATGCCGGGTCGGGCACTTTGGAATAATGGGACGTTGTATCTGAATTCCAGTACCCGAATGCGCGATCTCACCGACGGTTCAAGCAACACGGTCGTGATTGGAGAAACTAAGTATCAACTCGGTCCCAGGGCGCGAACCAATTCGCTCGAACGAACCAGCTGGGCATCATCAATTCGCGGATGTGTTAATACAACCTCTGGGGTCACGGCGGCTATCACTGATGTTCCCATCAATGCTTATAAGGGAGATGGGAATTCAGCGGATACTCTCTTTACTGAGAACAGCAGCGGCACACTTCCTAATGGGATCGGGACAGTCAACGGAACTGCTGCCACACATAATCTTCAAGGCCGTGCCTTCAGCAGTGCCCACACTGGAGGCTGTCATTTTGCTTTGGGAGATGGTTCCGTGCGATTCATCAGCGAGAATGTCAATCTCACCACGCTACAGCATCTCGCCATGCGCAACGACGGTGAAGCGCTGGGAGAGTATTAACGCGGGGATCCTTGAGAAAACTGATCCCCGTCTGCTTGCGTTTCTCCGTCTCGGTAATCTTTTTCTCCCAATCCTTTGCACCCGTGCCTCTATTCAAACATTCTCCCCCCTTTGCCTGACGGGCTCGTTAGGTTATGCTCGTGGCTGGTGTGATGTTTGTCAGGGGAGTCGTTCGATGCCCGGTGCGAAGAATGTTTTGGGAAAGCCTTTGGTGCCGTGTTCATTTGATCCGGTCACCGGATGGTATCGCAATGGCTGTTGCGAGACGGGACCTGGAGATTACGGTCTTCACACCGTTTGCGTTCAGGTGACAGACGAATTTCTCGCCTTCTCTAAAAGCGTCGGCAACGATCTCTCGACCCCGTTGCCTCAGTACGATTTTCACGGGCTCAAACAGGGAGACCGCTGGTGTCTGTGCGCGTCTCGCTGGAAAGAAGCGTTTGACGCCGGAGTCGCTCCGGCGGTCGTCCTCAGCGGAACACATATTTCGACGCTGGAGTTCGCTTCGATCGAAGAACTCCGCGAACACGCTCTCGACGCCCACGAAATCGAAGATTAAAAACCCCTGACAAAACCTTCCGTGATCCGCTCACGGAAAGGAAATTCTCATCGTTTGAGAGGTTTTGTCGCGGCTCTAAGAGCAGTTTGCTCTACCGGGTGCAGGCGAATAAGGGCGATTGGGCTCGCGAAGGCCTCACTTCTCGCCTGCGGAACGCTGAAAACCTTCTTCAGAGATGCTCTGGTCGCATTTGCGTCTCCTGATGCGACACACGCGCAAAATCTGCCGAAACAGGGTGAGAACCGTCGTTCAGCCATGGAGATGTCTTAAGAACGTCTCGACAGAGGGGATTCTTTTGGGCTAGAACCCGAATCCGACCATTCTTATCGATCACCAATGATCGATAAACCTCCCCAGACATCGATCATTTCCCTGATTCTGTTCGATTTTACTGCCATCTTTATTACGGGCACCACCAAAGTTCCTCGCATGAAGTACCGAACGGCCACATGCCTGCTGCTGTGCGCGACTGCTGTTTCAAGCTGTCGTTCGACCTCCGGGCTGGCCTTTTCGAAGGCCAGAACCCCGGGAACTCCGGTTCTTGCATCTGAACAGACCGAATCAGTCGCCAAGCCTGCGACCAGTCCATCAGGGGGATCACTCCTGACACTGGAAGAACGTATTCAGGCCGGACAGTCGGAAGTGGGCCGCTGGTACGATGATCAGCAGCCACATCATCTTTCAACCGCCCGACTTCATTTCGAAACCGTACTGGCTCAACGTCCTCAAGATTCCAACGCTCATCACGGCCTGGCCATTATCGCGGATCTGGAGAAGAACTTTCCTGCTGCGGAACGACATTATCAGCAGGCCTTGATTCAAAATCCGGGGAATTCCGAGGTTCTGGGAGACCTGGGGTATTCATATCTGCTTCAGAACCGTCTGTCGGAAAGTGAACGCTATACACAAATGGCGTTGCAGGCGAATCCGAACAATCAGAATGCGGTTCGTCATCTCGGCGACGTTTATGCCCGACAGGGAAAAACCCAGCAGGCACAAGAGATTTACGCCAGAATTCTCCCGGCAGCAGAAGTTCAGAAGGCACTGGCCGAGAATGCTCCACGACCAGAACAAGCCAATCCCCCTCCGGCACTTGCACAGGCCCCTCAGTCCCCTTCATTAATCGATCGCCTGATGCCCAACCGAAATCCCGGTGAGCGGATTACGGGGGAAATTCAAAAGAAACAACAGGAATATCGCGAAGAACAGGCCCGACGCGCAGGTCAGCAACCTCCATTGCATCGTAACGGTCCCCCTTCGGATGCACGCCTGTCGCGGGAAGCCCTGCTGCGGGACCAGATGGCAGAAATCGATCGAGAAGCAACCCGACAACATCGTCAGACCGGTCCGATTTTACTGGACGATCAGGCGCACACCTTGACCCGACTTCCCGGTGGCGATTCCGCCACAACCTGGTCTCACGGGGCCAATCAGCCGATGTCGACCATGTCGACGATGATGCCGTTCAATGAAGCTCCGTCATATGGTGCTCCCCCTCATGCAATGGCGAATGGAGCGTCACTGGAAACGCCTCCACAATTTGCGGAGGATCGGTACTCTCCGTCCAATCACCAAATGGATCGACACGAAGTCACCTCGTCAGCACCGGCGACTTTGCGTGGGTTGCAGCCATGGAGCGGCCTGCCCGTTTCAGCGAATCAGGCCGATCAGAACGTCACTCCTCAGCAAGCACGTCCTACGACGAACGTGAATCATGCCTACGGACAAGATATCGCCGCCTCACCTTATGGACCTGCGGCTGATCGAAACCAGTACGAGCGAAGTCAGTACAATCAGAATCAGCCTGAAAGAAATCAGATTGTTCCGACCGTCTCGCAGGAAACCAGTCCCTACTTTCAGAATGAGCCGCAGAGGAATTTCGATCCTCGAAATCAGGCCGGATTCCCTCCTGCCGGAGTCGGTCAACCGGCCGGGAATTTCTCCGGACAACAGGCTGTCCCATCACAGAATCCGCAGGATCAGGGAGTTTCGAACGGTCAGGACAATTCGTTTCATGCCGCGAGCAAAACGGCTGCACGACTGGGCATGGGCTTAGCCCCCGGTTCGATCTACAGTCAGGCAGCACCGATCAATCCACCCGGTTCGATGTCGTATGATAGCCTCAATGTTCCCGCTCCTCAGCGTGTGATGCCGGACGACCGCCCGATTCAGAATTTGAATCAGGCGTATGATCCGTTCACAACACAAGGGACTCCTGTGAACTCCACTCCCGGAGCCCCGCATGTTCCGGTGAATGCCCCCATGTACACCCGGGATCAGTACAACAGCCCCACCCGGTTTGATGCGCAAACGTTTCAGAACAGCAGTATTCCGAAGTCACAATGGGATGCCATGAAGCCCTATGAGGCTCAGAGATGGGAAGCAGGGCAACAGGCGAATCATGCTGTCCAGCAGGTCTGGGCTCAGGGACCGGTGAACTCGCCACTCTCTCCAAGTGCCGGTTCACAGTATTCCTATCCAACAACCAATGGCCCCACGTTCACTCCCAACCCGCCACCAGATTCTCCGAGTGGAACCATTCCTCCGGAATGGCCTTACGCACAACGTGCGGTTCCATCTCCGTCGGTGATTGCAGCCGAACGGGCGAATCCTCGTGCTCCCGGAGTCGAGTTGCCTCAGTATCTTGAGCAGCAGAAACAACAACAACGGCAACAGCAGAACTCACCAATGGCCAACAGCACAAACCGGCCACAACAACAGAATTCGCAGCAGTTCTCACAGCAGCAACAGCAGTTTCAGTCGAACATGCAGATCCCTCCATCCTATCGCCCGAATGGAAGCGTGAACGCGAACTCTGCTCAGTCTGCCGATCCGATGAACGACTCGTCTCTTCGGTCGTCAGGTTACCCCTCAGGAATGGGAATGCAGCAACCGGGACAGCCGCAACAGGCAAGCCAGCCGTCGCAGTACGATCAGGCCCAATGGCCGACGATTCGTCCCAGGTAGGTGTTGGGAAATTCGAAATTCAAAAACAGAAAATTCGAAACAGGATCGTTCCTATCTCTATTTTGAATTTCGTGCTTTGTAACATTTTAGAGCAGTTTGCTCTACCAAGTGCCCGCGCAGCGCGGTGTTCGAACAGGAAAAACGCTGACTTCCGCGTGGCGTGGACGGGGAAGTTATTTCGCAAGTTGCGCTAGTCGATTGAAGTTGCCACTGGGGTGGCCGCGATTGCTTGCAATCGGGGCGGCGAAGCCGTGAGAGGCCGCACACATGAAGTCTCTCCCCCAGAGCATCTCTCAAATCAGAACGATTCCTCATCTGTCTTCAGGCGGATCAGGAGTCCGCAACGTGTGAGCAATGGCCTCGTATGGCTGCGCCACCCCGATTGCGAGCAATCGGGGCCACCCGGTGTTACTGTTTTGAATTTCCCCCCTACGGTTTCTCTTCAATCCCGCAGGCGCACACCATCTGTTGGCAGCCGGGGCAGCCGTTGCCGTATTTTTCTTTAACGGCCTGTTCCAGATCGATCCCTGCGACATTGGCAATGGTCGCCAGCCAGGCAAGAACATCGGCGAACTCATAGGCCAGTTCCTGTGGAGTCCCTTCACGCAGCGCGGCGGCCAGTTCCCCCACTTCTTCCATCAGCCACATAAACGTGCCGTCAACTCCTCGTTGTTCATCCTTCGAGGAATACATGGTGCGGATCAGCGATTGCAGTTCGGAGAGGGTCATGTTTATGAGTGGGTAGTGGATAGTTGGTAGTGGGTAGCATTTTCCTACCCACTACCAACTATCCACTACCCACTTTTCTATATCAGAAGTCGGCGTTCTTGGGGGTACGTGGGAACGGGATGACGTCGCGGATGTTCTGCATCCCGGTTAACAGCAGGATCATTCGCTCCAGACCCAGACCGAATCCGCTGTGTGGCACCGTTCCGTAACGACGAAGGTCGAGGTACCACCAGTAAGGAGCCGAATCGAGTCCGGTTTCTGCCATGCGCTGTTCGAGAATATCGAGTCGATGCTCACGCTGGCTTCCTCCGATGATCTCTCCGACCCGCGGCACCAGCACATCCATCGCCCGAACCGTTTTGCCGTCGTCATTGCAGTACATGTAAAATGGCTTCAGCGATCGCGGATAGTCATACACGATGATCGGCTGTTTGAAATGGTCTTCCGTCAGCCAGCGTTCATGTTCCGCCTGTAGATTGATTCCCCAGGCGACCGGGTATTCCCATTGCTTGCCGGATTCTTCCAGCAAGCGAACCGCTTCGGTATAGGTGATCCGTTTAAATTCGTGCTGAAGAATATTATTCAATGTTTCCAGAACAGTGTTGTCGACACGGTCATTGAAGAACTGCATATCCTCCGTGCAGTCATCCAGACAGGCTTTGACGACGAACTTGATGAAGTCTTCCGCCAGTTGCATGTCGTCGACAAGTTCAAAGAATGGGGCTTCCGGTTCGATCATCCAGAACTCGGCCAGATGCCGCGTTGTGTTGGAATTTTCCGCACGAAACGTCGGTCCGAATGTATATACCGGGCCGACGGCACAGGCGAAAATCTCTCCTTCCAACTGTCCGGAAACGGTCAGCGAAGCCTTCTTTCCGAAGAAATCCTCTTCGTAGTTGATCTCACCCGGCTTGAAGCCCTGTTTCTCCCGTTCTTCATCCAGCAGTGTGGTCACGGTGAACATTTCTCCCGCTCCTTCACAATCGCTGGTGGTGATCAGCGGAGTCTGAACGTAAAGAAAATCCCGTTCCTGAAAGAACTGGTGAATTGCCCGACAGACACAGTTTCGCACTCGGGCAATCGCCCCGAAGGTATTGGTGCGAGGTCGCAGATGAGCAATCTCCCGCAGGAATTCGAAGCTGTGTCGCTTCTTCTGAAGCGGGTATTTTTCGGCGTCGGCAGTTCCGAGAAGTGTGAACTCATGAGCATGCAGCTCCACCCGTTGATTCGCTCCTGGAGACTCTTTCAATTCCCCTGTGACTCTCAGACTGGCGCCGGTGTTGACCTGTTTGATGGTCTCCGTGTAACCGGGGACGGAACCATCGATGACGACCTGCAATCCGGTCATGCAGGATCCGTCGTTCAGTTCGACGAACGAGAATCCCTGTTTGGAGTCACGCCGGGTCCGCACCCAGCCGGCGGTGGTCACAACGCTTCCCGGAGTTCCTCGTTTCAGTAAATGAACAATTCTTGCCGGCAGCGACAACATCGTGGAATCCCTTCAAAAACTGAAACGGTCAACATGTGCTGAATCTTACTGCCGGGAACGGAACCGCTCAAACGAGGAGAACATCCTTTTTCTGTGAGTTGTCCTCTCATTTCACTTTGTGACCTTCGCGTCTTTGCGTTAAGAACCCCTAACAAAACTGACCCCGATCCGCTCGCGGAAAGGGAATTCTCATTGTTTGAGAGGTTATGTTCGCGGCTCTAAATATTTTTCCTGATTGTCGGACCGAACCTGTCAGAAATCTGGCGACGATTCGACAGGCGGAGGAAGGACGGGGTCGGTGGATCGGCCCGCGGCGAGGAGAATCGGTTTCACCCGTTCCATCAGAGCAGCCGCTCGTTTGGCATAGATGCCGCGTGTCCATGTCAGCGGATAGGCTTTGGCATTGGCTTTTTGTAAGTAGTCGAGTCGTTCCTCTTCCCTTATGTCTGGCAGATGGGCTTTGCTTTCCAGAGCGGAACAGAGTTCCCATTGAATGGAAAGTCCCAGCAGACTGATAGACCGATCGGCAGCGGTCTCGAGCCATTCTTCCGCTTCCTGAATGACAAGCTGGTAGTCTTTGCGATATTCCGAATTCAGACAGGCGAGCCGGAATTTCAAAGCACGGTCTCTCAGATCCTGAATGGTCGGAGAATCCCCGTGATGCTCCAGAATTTCCGCATAAATTCCCAGCGCAATACGAATTCCCTGAGCATCACCTTGCTGCTGAAAACAGCGGGCCTGCCAGAGTCTGGCCAACAGTCCTCCCGCCTGACTCCGATAACGTTGATGAATCGCTTCAAACTCAAAGCCCGCCTGTGCGCAGAGTCGACGCGATTCCTCACTCCCGGCGGGGTAGGTCTGTGCTTCCCAGTAAGTACACTGGGCGAGATCGAGTTGAGTTCGAATGTAGGCTTCTTCCACGGTCCGTTTCACAGCACGCAGATCGGCATCTTCCTCCGGGATGTAGGCGGGGTACTGGCTCCAGAGTTCGTGATACCGGTCTCGACTTTGCCGCAGGTAACCACGTGATTCCTCGATGACCATCCGCACCAGTTCCTGACGATTCATCGTCAAGGTCGGATCGGACACTCCCAGCGTTCCATCCTGCAGTAATAACTGACCAAGAATGTATTGAGCCTGCGCTGCCCGGGGATGATCCCGTCCGGTTTTCAGAAAAGCCCGAAGCGTTGTTCGCGCTTCATCTCGATATCGCGTCTGTAATTCAGAATCAACAGCCAGCGTGGATGCCTGCGAGAACGTGATTCCGGATTCCAACAGAAAGACCTGTTGCAGTTCTGGAGAGAACGAATTGCTGGAGCGGCAGAACTGGATGTAATCCATCGCCAGTTCGATCTCTCCCCGTTGACGCAGCCCTTGCAGGAACTCAGCCACTGGTTCTTCGGCGCGTGCCGGTGACACGACAAGAGCAATCAGAATGACGACTCCACAGCGAAGACCGGGCATCGAGTTCGACCTCCGAAAAGAAAACTCTGGAACCACGAATCAAACGAATACCACGAATAAGACTTTGCTGGTTCCTGATTGAATCATCCGTATGATTTGTTCGATTCGTGGTTTCCCCATTCCTCTGATCTGCCAAACATTACTGCTGTTGGCGGGTGACGGAAACAATCTCGTCAATCAATAACGGGCCAATGTTGCTGCCATTCAGGGCGATGAGAACCAGCTCGCCCCGGACGGATTGGCGGGCATCGGGGTATCCGGTGCATGTTCCTCCGGAGCGCAATGTCACTTCCACCGGCCAGGTTTCGTTCAGGGCGGTGAGACTTTCATCACATAAATCCGGAAAACGTTGCCAGCCCCAGAGCCACAGCGTCTGCTGCGGATCGGGACGACCGGCAATGTCAGGCCAGGCCTGTTCGGCGAGAAGCAAATCCTTACGGGATGCCGTCCGACACCACGGAACCAGAACCTGTTCAATCCACTCGCGTCGGGATTGAACGAGCTCCGGAAAGCGACTGATCTCAGAAGAAAGCTTGACAAATTCAGACATGGAGACTTCAGTCGTTATCGGTCGAGAACTCTCAGTACCGGAGCAGTGAGCATGACCCGTTCCTGCTGGAGATGATCCAGTTGTCGAATGGCGTCATGAATCATCAGGGCATGTTCCCGGTCAATGGACTGCAAAGCCGGAAGAATTGAAGACCAGATGCCGGTCGAAAGCCGTTTGTCGTCCTTTTTCTTGTCGCTGATGTCGGCGAAGAGTTGTTCGAGGAAATTCTGATGTTCCGGGAACGAACGAATTTCATAGTCTTCGAGTTCCACCTGTTTCGCGGCATAGGCAATGGCGTCGTTCAAGGTGCCGATCTCGTCGACCAGTCCCAGTTCAAGTGCCTGCTGACCGGTGAAAACACGACCTCCGGCAATCTCGTCGATCGGCTTGGTCAGTTTATCCTTACGTCCTTCGACAACGTGATTTTTGAAGACGCCGTAAATCTCGTTCATCCATTTCTGCAATTCCCCCTTTTCTTCTTCCGTCCAGGGTTGAATGGATGTCATCATTCCGGCCCGTTCTCCCCGCTTAAGGAGATCGAAATTGATCCCGATCCGGTTCCACATATTCGCGGTAGAGAGCTTTCCGGCAACAACACCGATGGACCCGGTAATGGTAGTGGCATCCGCGAAAATACGGTCTCCCCGGGCAGCGACGTAATAACCTCCACTGGCGGCAACTCCTCCCATAGAGACCACGACGGGTTTGCTGGTCTGCACGTTTTGAATCGCCTGCAACATCACTTCACTGGCGGTCGCAGACCCCCCGGGAGAGTTCACTCGCAGGACGACTGCCCGAATGCGAGGCTCATCGGCCACGGTTCCAAGTGCCTTACGAATCGACTCGCTATACGCCCCTTCGCTTCCACCAAAGAGTGACTGTTCCGGCTTGCCAAGCATGATCGGTCCGTTGACGTGAACGATGGCAATGGCGTTCTTCGTCGACTTCTTAGGCTTGCTGCCTCCGAGAAGTTGTGCCCAGAGTTGCATGACGGCAAACGGATTTTCGAGATCGATGTCACCTTGCTTCTTCTTGGCGAACGAACGATCAAGCTTGATCGTGACCCCATGTTCTTTCTTGAGAACTTCCAGCAGTTTTTCACGACTTTCCACGGCATCAATCAGGTTGGCCGCTTTGGCCGTTTCGGCGGAATAGAGTCCTTGATCAATCCACTTTTTCACCTGATCCGGCTCGACATCCCGCCCTTTGGCAATCAGCGAGACCGTGCTGGCATAAGTGCTGTCGAGCAGCCAGTTCTTCATCTCCAGTGACGCCGGGCTCGATTCTTTCAGCATGAACATCTCGGCAGCGCTTTTATAATCGCCGCAGGTGAGAAACTCTGGTTGAACTCCCAGAAGATCGAGCAATCCACGCAGGTAAAGCCCTTCCATCGCCAGACCGTTAATCCAGACGTCGCCGATTGGAGAAAGGCTGACCCGACTCGCTGACGCCATCAAGGCATAAGTGCGAGTCGAAACCGCGTCCGCATGAGCGTAGACCGGCTTACTCTTCTTGACCTCATGAATGACCTGACTCAGTTCCTCAACCTGTGGAGTCGACAGAGAGAAATCGTTCAACAGTAATACGGCGGCCGCCACGGTCTCGTCTGTGCCGGCCTTCTTCAGTCGGGTGAGCAAGGAATGAAGTGATTCCGTTCCGATATTGCCGAGCAGAGGATCTTCCGGTTGAGCCTGATCCGGAAGTGTCCCTTTCAATTCGAAGACAGCAATCGTCGTCGGCTTTTTGGCCTCTTCCGCGCGAATCGTGTCGAGACAGTAAAGACTGAAAAAAAGAGCGATCAAAGCTGCTGAAACCAGGCGGGTCATTGTCCCTGCTCCCTGTTGTTCGTCATCCGTGCAAATGTACAGTATTGCGATCTCATTCACTGTACCCGGTGCGAGGCAAGGATTCCATCGCGTACCGTGTGGTTTCTAATCCGGGATGGCCCAGATTGCTCGCAATCTGGGTGGCGGAGCCATGAGAGGAATGTGATTACGCTTCGCCTCATCCTGCTCTGGTGGAACGTCGGACGCGTGGCCTCTAACGGCTGCGCCGCCCCGATTACAAGCAATCGGGGCCACCCTGGGGAAGGTCGACCTACCGATTCAGCGAATTTTCACCGTTTGTTTTCCGCATACTGAAGACGTGCCGCCGTCAGTGTGTTTTCCATCAGCATGGCGATCGTCATCGGTCCCACTCCACCGGGGACGGGGGTGATCGCTCCGGCGACCTCTTTCACCGCATCGAAATCCACATCGCCGACCAGTTTGTTATCGACCCGATTCGTTCCCACATCAATCACACACGCGCCCGGTTTCACCATGTCGGCAGTAACGGTATTCGGGCGACCGACGGCGGCGATAATCAGATCCGCCTGTCGGGTGATTTCCGCCAGATTCTTTGTGCGGGAATGGGCGATTGTCACTGTCGCATCAGCTCCGTTTCCTTTTTGAACGAGCATCATCCCCATCGGTTTGCCGACGATTTCACTTCGACCGATCACAACGGCATGTTTTCCACTGGTTTCAATCCCTGAGTCAGTGATTAGAAACTGGCATCCCGCTGGAGTACAGGGAAGAAATCGAGGGCGTCCCTGAACCATCAGGCCGACATTCTCCGGATGAAAACAGTCGACATCTTTGAGGGGAGTGACTGCATCCAGAATGACGGTTTCATCGATCTGTTTCGGCAACGGCAACTGAACCAGAATTCCGTGAACGTCCGGGGTTTCATTCAACGATGCGATCAGGTCGAGGAGTTCCGATTGGGTTGTTTCTCTCCCCAGTTGATGCAAGGTACTTTTCATCCCGGCGGAAGCACAGGAGCGTTGTTTGTTGCGAACATAAACCGCACTGGCCGGGTCGTCTCCCACCAGAATTGCTGCCAGATGCGGGACAATTCCGGTCTGAGACTGGAATTCCGCCACGCGGAGAGCCAGTTCACGATTCAGTCGGGCGGCAGTTGCTTTGCCGTCAATCAAACGAGCAGTCATAGGAATTTTATTGCTTGGATGTCTGTTGAAAATTCAGGCGGGATACTCGTGCAGAGTAACGCTCAGGATAAATTCTGAACACCCCATGGTCATGAGGTCGACGGGATCGCCAGCAGATTCCATTCACGCAGAATCTCCCGGACTGCTTCCAGTGGAAGCCCGATGACGTTGCTCAAACTTCCCTCCACCGATTTCACGAAGAGAGAACCGGCTCCCTGTAATCCGTAGCCCCCCGCTTTTCCAAGCGGTTCTTCAGTCTGGATGTACCATTCCAGCATCCCATCCGTAACGTCACGGAAGTGAAGTGTCGTTCGTTCCACCAGTTGACAGACAGAACCATCTGGCTTTCGTAGACAGACTGCCGTCATAACTTCATGAGATTGATTCGAATAGTAATTGCGAAACCAGTGACGAACGGTCTGTTTCCAGTCGGTGCCGTCCGGCTTTCCAATCACGACCGGGGTTCCGTCTGAGTCGGTCGCCACAACAATCGTGTCGGCGGTGATCAAGAATTGCCAGTTCAGATTTCCGCAAACTGAGAGGAGTTGTTCCATCTTCCCTGCCGCAATCGAGCAGACCCGTTCCCGAATGGAGTCGATGTCATGAAGCCCCTCAAAGCCCGCTTCATTAGAATCCGCCGGGGGACGAACGATGATTCGTTCCGACGGCACAATCAATGAAAGAAGTTCACGCCGTCGCGGAGAATTGGAACCCAGAATAATGGGATCAACAACAGTGAAATCGGAAATCATCGAATCGGTAACTGGCATCAGTCGGTCATACCAGTTTGATCACAATGGAGACAAGGGGGCAGGGACCAGGATTCAGGGGGCGGATAAAACTGATCCTCAACGCACTCAGACGCTCCCTGGGAATTTGAACTCACGGCAATTCATGCAAAATCCTGCCCAGCTTGGGAACGAGAAGGGCTTGTACCGAATTTGATTCTTTTTGTAACACTTTAGCGGAATGAAGTTGTGATTGCTGTGGAGACAAGCGGGAATCCTCGTTCCCAAGCTCCGGCTTGGGAACGCACTCGCCCAGAAGCTCCGCTTCGAGATTCGTAGTGAAGACAACCTGACTCACAACGCTCTCCTCTTTCAGAGAGAAGAAAAGCAGACATTGAGTGG
>DATMFC010000105.1:0-33706 GCA_035556335.1 Planctomicrobium sp.
GTTGCGAACACCGACGGTGAACGGGTGGACTCTGGAACTCGGGTTCGATCCCTCAATCGCCACTGATTTCAACAGTTCACTGGGCAGTAATGCGTTTCTTTATGATGCCCATGCCGTGGCCTTTGTTCAGGTCAATCCGCAGTGGACACTGGCATTAGGGGTCTTCTACTGGGACCGTGTTGACAACATCATTCTGCCCTACGCGGGAGCGATCTGGACACCGAACGACATCTGGGAATTCCGCCTGATCTTCCCGAAACCTCGCATTAGCGTCTTCCTGGGGACACCGATGGGAGTGCCGACCTGGGCCTATGTGGGGGCGGAGTACCATGTTGAAGCGTATGAGGTCAAACCCGACACCTTTGCAAACAGCACTCGAGTACAACTTGCCGACTGGCGCGTTGCCGGCGGTCTGAAGTGGGAAACCGGCTGGATGACCAGCTTTGCTGAAGCAGGATATATCTTCGACCGTAAAGTCGATTATCGTTCCATCGGCGATAACTTCCGCGTCAGCGACGGCTTCATGGCCCGAATCGGCTTCCGATACTAAAAGAAAATTCTAGAGCAGTTTGCTCTACCATGTGCCCGCGCAGCGCGCGTTTCGACAGGAAAAACGCTGCACTTCGCGTGGCGTGGACGGGAAAGTCATTTTGCAAGTTGCTCTAAATACTAAATTCTAAGAACCAAACAGGGGAATCTAAGTCATCTCCCTTGTTTGGTTCTTAGTTTTTAGGATTTAGTATTTCTTATTTCATGGCCGTAACGGTCCGGAAGTGTCCGAAAAGAGTTTCTCCTTCCCGGACGATGTAGAACTTCAGTGGACCAAGTGTCTGCAGTTGGGGATGATTCAGAACATAGTCGATGTTCTCGTCACTGACTGTTTCCCAGATGTGCAGACCGACCAGGATGTCCCCTGACCGAATGCCGTTCACTTCCGCCTGACTCTGTGAACGGACACTCTTGACTTTCATTCCCCCCCGGTAGGGTTGCCCGGGAAGTGGGAATCCCTGATCAGACTTTTCGAGCTTCAGTCCGAGTACGTTCCAGCATTTTTCACTCGTCGTCGCAGGAGTGGTCAGATTGGTGACCGGCGCCACGGGAGATGAGGCAATGCTCTGTGTCCCTGGGGTCCGGCGGGCTCCGGCCAGTTCGGCGATCCGGAATGAAACGCTTTCTTCCTTGCCATCACGTCGGACGACCACAGGAATCTCAGTACCGGCAGCCCGACCAAAGACAGAGCGTTCAAAATCGGCCCCGTCAATGATGGTGTTGTCGCCGGCTTTGACGATGACATCGCCTGCTTTTAAGCCAGCTGCAACGGCAGGGGAATCTGGACGGATTGACTGAATGATCAGTTTCCGGTCGAGCCCCTGTTTGATGTCGGTGGTTTGAATCCCGTGATAGGTGAGATTGTGACGTTCAACATTGATCAGTCGGGCAATGACCCGGCGTGCGTCATCAATAGGAATCGCAAAGCCGATTCGCTGTGCCCCGGCTCGGATCGCGACGTTGATTCCGATCACTTCCCCATCGGCATTGAGCAACGGTCCGCCACTGTTTCCGGGGTTAATGGCCGCGTCGATCTGAATCAGGTTCTTGTAAGACTGCTCGTCATTGACTTCCACGTCTCGGGAACGATGACTGATGATCCCTCGGGTGACGGATGATTCGTACCCATAGGCGTTCCCGATCGCAATGACATCTTCCCCCAGCATCAGGTCGGAAGAAGTCCCGAAGTTGGCGACAACCAGCGTTTCACGCGGTTCGATCTTGATAATTGCCAGGTCTTCGCGAGAGTCGTAGGCCAGCACTCGGGATTCGTATTCGGTCCCGTTATAAGTGACGACACGCAGACGCTCGACGTCTTGCACAACGTGATAGTTCGTAACGATGTAGCCCCGTTCATCGACGACGATTCCAGTCCCCATCCCGTTGATTTTGGTGGCCTTCCCCGCAGAGAAAACCACGTCCATCGTCTTTTGACGTTTTTCGGTATGGATGTTGACCGACGATCGTTCGGCTTGTTCGACAATGCGAGTACGCTCGGTATTGCGCTGTGATACGGCGGCCACCGTCGGCGGCTCCGCAACGGCAAATTGCGGAGACAGTGCAAGCATCATCGCCATGCACCATCCGGCGTGGCTGATACGCTTCGTCATCGGCAGGCCTGTTCCTGTTGTAATCCACGTCAACAGTGGGCGATGTCCGTCCGCCACCCGGGAGGTCATTCCTTGAATCTCCACATACCTCCCCAACATCGGTAAGGCTTTCCCTGCTGCTTGAAGCCAGACACTGCTGCCGCGCATACCTTGCCTAATCGGTCTTTGAGGAACTGGATAAACTCTTCTTGGAATCTCCAACGGGTTTGTGAAAACAGAAACCATTCGCCAGCAATTGACTCAAGTCGCTTAAACGGCGATCCTCTCAAACTGGAGATGTGCGAATCACAAGCTGTCAGTCCGCTGGTGGTTGCTTCGTTTGGCGTCACTTCCAACTCAGAAAACCGCTTCAAAAAGAATCAATTCATGACTCGACGCGAAAAAATCGAAGAACGACTTCAGATTGAGCCAGACGACGTGTTTCTCAATTACAGCTATGCCATGGAACTGACCAAGCTGGGAGAAGAGGCTGCCGCACGTTCTGCTTTCCGGCGTGTTCGAGAACTGGATGCGGACTATGTTTCCGGCTATTTTCAGGAAGGGCAGTTTCTTGCCGGTCTGGGAGATGTGGACGAAGCCCGATCAATTCTTCAGGCCGGAATTGCCGTTGCGCGTCGAATCGGCGACACTCATGCTCTGGGCGAGATGACCGACTTCCTGGACAATTTAACATGAGTTTCTGTGACAGAGTGAATTGAGGGACGGGAAATTCAAAATTCGAATTTGCAATTTCGAATTTCTGGCGTTTCTCCTTAAATCTGCGTTCACTCAATCTCTCTTTCGCAATTCACAACCCTTCCACCCCCTCCCATACGAAAGTCCTTCCATGAGATTGTGCACCACCCTGCTGGCGCTCACGTTTCTGTGCGGAACCGCCGTTTTTGCCGAACAGGACCCTACGACACCTGTCGCGCAGCGGATGACCACGGCCGCTCAGAATTATCTGGCCAGTTTGAGCGATTCCCAGAAGTCGGTTGGAGTCATGAGTTTTGACGACCCACAACGGGTCGACTGGACGAATGTTCCCAAACGACATCGCAAAGGAATCCAGCTTCGGGACATGTCAATTCCTCAACGAGAACTGTGTCACAAACTGCTGGAAGCCTCCCTGAGTGCGGATGGGTATGCGAAAGCCGTGCAGATTATGGTGCTGGAGTTCAATCTTCACGAAGGGGAAAAGCACCTGACAAATGGGCACCTTCGCGATCCCGAGCGGTACTTCCTGACCATTTTCGGAACTCCGGAAATGACCGGAACCTGGGGATACAGCTTTGAAGGGCACCACTTGTCCCTGAATTTTGTCATTAAAGATGGCGTGGTGATTGGAGATTCCCCGAGCTTCTGGGGAGCCAATCCGGCGATTGTGAGTCTGTTTGTTGATAAGGGGCCAGAAGTGGGGGTTCGAACTCTCACGGTTGAAGAACAAACCGCTTTCGATCTGGTGAATTCCTTGAACATTGCTCAACAGGCGAAGGCGATTGTGGCGGCGACTGCTCCGAAAGATTACCGCAACGTCGGAAAGTCAAATCCCCCGAGTGCCCCTGAAGAAGGTCTCTCTGCCGAAGAAATGACGGATGAACAAAGAGCCATTCTGCAGACACTGTTGAACGGTTACGTTGGTCATCTGGCGGATCCGGTTGCGGCCGAACGTCTCAGAGAAATCGAAAAAGCCGGGATCGAAAACATTCGCTTTGCCTGGCTGGGAGCAACCGAACCGGGAATCGGACATTCTTACCGGGTTCAGGGACCGACATTTGTTCTGGAACTGGTCAACGATCAGGTGGGAATCGACGGGAAGAAAGCGAATCACATCCATTCTGTCTGGCGCAGTCTGGGACGTGACTTCGGGTTCAACACTGCCGCGAAGTAGGTAAGGATCATCCTGAAAATCACTGTCCAATTTTAAAAGTTGTTGGCAAGTCCGGGTGGCCCGGCCAGATTTGGCCGGGTGCCGAAGGCACAAGAAGCCCTTCCCTCAGCATCCATTTCCGTCATTGACCGTGTGAATCGTCCATCGGTTGCCGAATTGGAGATGAGGGTTTTCAGTCCAGTCGAACGCTGAGGGCCAGGCTTCTTGTCGCTGCGCGACCCGGCCACGCTGGCCGGGCCACCCGGACCGTTTGATTTTGCAGGGTGCGTCCAGGCGCACCCTGCATTCATTTCATCTCTTGTTTTTCTATTTTCGCCGTCACGGAGGCGTGAGCGTTCTCTTCAATGGATCTGTCTAAACTCAATGCTGCTCAACGGGAAGCGGTGGAAACGCTTTCTGGACCTGTTCTCGTTCTTGCTGGTGCCGGCACCGGGAAAACCCGGGTAATCACCTACCGCATGGCGCGACTCCTGCAATCTGGCGTGGCTCCGGAGAATATTCTCTCGGTCACCTTCACCAACAAAGCCGCGAAGGAGATGCTGGAACGAACCACTGCGCTCATTGGAGGAGGACGAAAAACAAAACGCCCTCACATTTCCACGTTCCACTCTCTGTGCGTTCGCATTCTCCGCGAAGATATCTCCCGATTGGGCTACCCTTCCCAGTTCACGATTCTGGATCGGGGTGATCAGGAGTCGATGGCCAGAAAAGTATTGCGGGACATCCGTGTTACCGAAAAATCGCTGAAGCCCGGTGATCTACTGAGTCTCATCAGTCAATGGAAATCGGCGGGACTTACTCCCGAACGGGCCATGCGCGTGATCGAAGACGACAAGGAACATCTGGGAGCAATGGGATATCGCCGGTATCAACAGGCAATTCAGGCGGCGGGGGCTGTTGATTTCGATGACCTGCTGCTTCTCACCGAACAGCTTTTCGAGAAGCATCCCGACATTCTGGAGAAGAACCAGCAACGTCTGACTCACGTTCAGATTGACGAGTATCAGGACACCAACGGCCTGCAGTTCCGGATTATCGAGGCCCTCGTCCGCCACCATCATAATCTGTGTGTGGTGGGAGATGACGACCAGTCGATCTACGGCTGGCGGGGAGCCGAGGTGAAGCATATTCTCGGCTTCTCCAATACCTTTCCTGGTGCGAAAGTCATCCGTCTGGAAGAAAACTATCGCTGCACAGACCGTATCATCGATCTCGCCAATCGACTGGTCAGCCATAACCGGGACCGGCATAAAAAAGTTCTTCGGGCCAACAAAATCGCGAGAGAACAAGTCCGCGTCATCGAGTATCCCGACGAGTTGCTGGAAGCCGAAAAAGTGGTGGGAGAGATTAAATATCTCCACCAGTACAAGCATATCCCGCTTGTGGAATTTGCGATTCTGTTTCGCACCAACGAACAGCCCCGACTCTTCGAATCAGAACTGCGGCGTCAGGAGTTGCCGTATGTGCTGATGGGAAGTCAATCCTTCTACGACCGGAAGGAGATCAAGGATCTTCTCTGCTATCTCAAGGTCATCGCCCGACCGGAGGACGAACAGGCACTGTTGCGCATCATCAATACCCCGTCGCGGGGAATCAGCGATGCGGCCTGTACCAAACTTCTTGCTCGAGCCGTGAAGGTGGGAGTTCCTCTCTGGAACGTTGTTGAACCGGCTGTTGCTGAAAAGGAAATTACTGCCAAAGCGGGTGAGGCCCTGCGAAATCTTTATGATCAGTTTCGTCGCTGGCGTGAGAAGTTTCAGCAACACCCGGAGAAGATGGCCGATCTGGTTCGATCACTCATGGAAGAGATTGGCTACGATCGTGAAATTGAACGGCAGTACAAAGACGAACTGCAACAGGCTCAGAGAAAATCAGTGCTGCAGGATTACGTCAACTCGCTTGGTGAGTATGTCGACAAATCCGACTCCCCTTCCCTTCACGATTATCTTTGTTCAATTGCACTGGAACGGCGGGACGAAGAACCGGACAAGGAAGCCATGGCGGGGTCGGACGCGGTCAAACTGATGACGTTGCACAGCGCGAAAGGTCTTGAGTTCGAACGTGTCTATCTGGTGGGAATGGAAGAAGGATTGCTTCCCCACAAACGGACCATTGAAGGGACCGAAGCCGAGATCGCGGAAGAACGGCGACTG
Source organism: Planctomicrobium sp. (assembly GCA_035556335.1). Classification (GTDB taxonomy): domain Bacteria; phylum Planctomycetota; class Planctomycetia; order Planctomycetales; family Planctomycetaceae; genus Planctomicrobium. The sequence continues at coordinate 6,183 of DATMFC010000105.1, forward strand.
GCGTACGTAGGGGTGACACGCGCCAAGGACTCACTGACACTCACCCGCGCCGCAAGCCGTCGCAAATGGGGAAAACCCCGCCCGACAGCGGCATCCCGGTTCATTCACGAGATGACTGGGAAAGACTGAACGGGGGAAAGAACCAAATTCTAAATTCTAAGAACCAAATAAAGGCAACTGTCCCCTCATTCAATTGTTTGGTTCTTAGAATTTAGTGCTTTTCCCTCATTACACCTCTCGGGCCCCTTCGAGGTAGGTGTATCCCATCAGGCTTTCTTCGTACGTGCGGACGAAGTGACCGGCTTGCTGGTTATCGATACGCCCCTGTCGGACGGCGTTCTCGACATGCACCTGCACGCGGTCCATCAGGTCTTTCCCTTTATACTGGACGTAGTCGAGGACTTCATAAATGGTTTCCCCTTTGATGATCGTTTCCAGCACCACTTCTCCATCTTTGATGTCGATGTGAACGGTATTGGTGTCACCGAACAGGTTGTGCAGGTCGCCAAGAATTTCCTGATAGGCTCCGATCAGGAATGCTCCCATGTAATAGGGCTCGTCCTTGTATTCATGGAGAATCAAAGTTTTCTTCACGTCACGACGATCGATAAAGGTGTCGATCTTGCCGTCGGAATCACAGGTGATGTCGCACAACACCGCATGTCGATTCGGCTGTTCTTTCAAGCGATGAATCGGCATGACCGGGAAGAGTTGTTTGATGGCCCAACTGTCCGGCATCGACTGAAACAAGGAGAAGTTACAGAAGAACAGATCCGAGAGCATCCGGTCGAGACCCTGGAGTTCGTCTGGAACGTATTCCATCGATTCGGTCAGTTTGCGGATCTTGTGACAGATCGCAAAGAACAAGTTCTCCGCGAGCACCCGTTGTTCAATCGGAAGATAACCGGTGCTGAACAGGTTCATCGACATATCGAGAGCCTGCTGGGCATCGTGATAGCTTTCCAGCACATTCCGTGGAACGACTCCCTGATAGGTCCCCCACAGGTCGTGCAGAGGCTGTTCGTAGTTTTCCGGAATCGTTGCAGGTAACTCGGAGAGTTCTCCCTGATGCGTCACTCCCAGTGTTCCGAAGACCAGCACACTGTGGAACGCCGCGACCGCCCGACCACTCTCCGAAATGATGTTCGGGTGGGGGACACCGGCTTCATCGCAGACAGTTTGAGCGTGGTAAACGACGTCGTTCGCGTATTCCTGCAACGTGTAGTTCATGCTTGACTGGAAGTTGGTTTGTGAACCGTCGTAGTCCACTCCCAGTCCGCCGCCGACGTCCAGATACTCCAGACCGGCTCCACGACGATGCAGATCGACGTAGACCCGAATCGACTCGTTAATTGCCGCTTTGACCTGTCGAATGTTGGTGATCTGGCTGCCGAGGTGGAAGTGGAGCAGCTTGAAGCAATCCGCCATCTGCTTGCTTTCCAGCAGTTCCAGACCTTTGAGGATTTCGCTCACCGTCAGACCGAACTTTGAGCGATATCCTCCGGATGATTGCCAGCGCCCTGCCCCGCGTGCGGCCAGTTTGACGCGCATGCCGATCATGGGACGAACCCCGACCTTGCTGGCAAAGGCGAGAATCCGTTCCAGTTCGGAATACTTTTCGACGACGGGAATCACCGTCCGGCCGATCTTCGTGGCCAGCATCGCCATTTCGATGAACTCGTCATCCTTGAAGCCGTTGCAGATGATCGGCATGTGCGGTTCCGCCATGGCGATTACCGCCAGCAGTTCCGGCTTGCTTCCGGCTTCGAGGCCGAATCCGTAATCACGGCCATATTCAATGATCTTTTCAACGACTTCACGCTGCTGGTTCACCTTGATCGGGTAAACGCAGGCGTAGTTTCCTTTGTAGTCGTGATCTTTGATTGCTTTGGCGAAGGTGTCCCGCATTTCGCGCAGACGTTCCTTCAGAATTCCGTTGAAGCGAAGCAGAACCGGAAGGTCGAGTCCACGGGCCTGCACGCGATCGACCAGTTCTTTCAGGTCGATCGCCTGATTGGGGTCGCGCGTCGGGCGAACCTCCACATGACCATGTTTGTTCACGGTGAAGAAACCATTCCCCCAGCGATCGACTTCATACATGTCGACCGAATCCGCCAATGTCCAGGAGTTGGTAGGATCAATCATTGCTGCTAATCACTTCTGATAATATGGAGACAGAAACCGTGAACTGAATTCACAAACCTGAAGAGATGACGATCGTTCCCGATCATCTGGAAAGAGACCTGTTCTTCACCATTCCGTTTGGAATCGCGCATTGTTTCCGAACGGGGCACGTTCGGAAAGGATGAAACTCAGGATTTTTGGGAAATTCACAATGCGCCGTCGCATTCAGCAAGCCGACCCCTCGTGAATTCACTCATTGGGGGTGACCGGAGCTTCCGCTGCGTCGGGTGTCGCGCCGGCTCCTTTTTCCTTTGGAGAAAGCGTGTAGGCCGATGCGGCGATGCCACGTTTGGATTTGGCCGACAGGAATGCAATCAGACGTTTTCCTGCGTCTGTTTTCACCATGTCGACAATCTGCTTGAATGCCTGAAGCTGACCGAGTCCGGAACGATAGATAATCCGGTAGGCCGCCTTGATTTCTTCCCGTTCATGCGACGTAAAGCTGCGGCGAATCAGCCCGACCCGGTTGACTCCCACAAGTCCCCCTTCCTGGTCGGTCATGAAGAACGGCGGAATATCCTGCACGATTTTGCCGAGACCGCTGATCATGGCCAGTTCGCCGATGCGGACAAACTGATGAACCGCGGCATTTCCGGAAATGACGGCCCCTTCGCCGACGTGAACGTGTCCCCCCAGCAGGGAACCACTGATCATGATCACGTCATTTTCGAGTACACAGTTGTGACCGATGTGGGAATTGGTCATCAGCATGCAACGGTCACCAACGCGGGTTTCCGTATCCTTCTGGGATCCACGATGAATCGTCACCCCTTCACGGATGATGCAATCGTTTCCGATGTGCACATACGAAACTTCACCCGAGTACGCCCGATCCTGCGGGACGTCGCCAATCACGGCGTGAGCGTGGATCCGACAGTTGGATCCGATTGTGGTCGGTCCGTAAATGACGACGCCGGGGGCCAGATGGCACCCGGGGCCAATTTTCACGTCTCCCTGAATGATCACATAAGGGCCGATGACGGAACTGGGATCGATCTCTGCCTGAGGATCGATGAACGCCGTCGGATGTATTGACATGATGACCTTTGATCCCAAATCGGGGAAAATATCTGCTGCCGCCCACGCAACTTTTTTGAATCAGCAAATTGCAGGCGCAGCATTTCCGTTTCATGTTTCCTTGTCAATTGCAGAGTCACGAAAATTCCGTGCGTTCCCGGTCTCTGTAAAGACTCCGGCTCTGTTCAGCGGCAGAAATTTCAGTTTTCGTCGCTTCTGTTGTGCTGCATTTCGACGCGCTGGTCGGCTCTATTTCTACAGTTGTACTTATTGAAAAGCTCAATGTTTTGCGAGTTTTTATCTGATGGAAACGGTCTTGGGAGGGCGAGGCTCCCGCCGAGCCGCAAACCAGGGAAAGCACGATTTATCATGCGGCTCAGCGGGAGCTTCGCCCTCCCGTATGCCTGACCATCGAAAAATGAGCAAAACCACAATCGGGAACTGCAGCACTAGGTGTAAATCGACTGAATTGCTTCGGGCAACGTTTCCATCTGTGGGAGGACTTTCAGCGCATTGGAGTGTTGAATCGTTGCGGCTGAGTCCGGATTCAGTCCGCATATCGCGACGCGCCCGGGGACGACCCGGCAGATCCCGGCGAGACCTTCCGGAATCGTGTGAGGCATCTGTTCAGCGTGGCTGAAATCGATGACCAGATTGTGAAACTTCTTCTGTAGAAACAGGTCACACACTCGGCTCGCTTCGACATGAATGTCCTTAAAGAAGGCATGGGATTCCGTGTGCGGATAGACAATCACCGTGTTGTGATAAATATCAGTCAGGAAAATCCGGTTGGAGCGAGTCAGAAATTCTCGTTCGGCCGAGGAGGCGATTGCTCCCCGGGCGCCGTTGGACTGAGTGATGGACTGGTAATGTGCCGTCAGTCGATAAGAGCCGATCTCCAGAACGGCCCCGGGAGCCAGCAGTCCACAGTTACAGGCGTGTCCATCGAGTTGAACGCCTCCTTTTCCCATCAGGTCCACGACCCATAAACCGGACGGAAGCAGCAACAGGGCACACTGCACGCGCGATAATCGTTCATCTGCGACCGTAATCCGGCATCGGTCGTCGCGCCCCACCAGTGTAATGACACGGTTAATCGGCCATTTCATCCCTTGATGACCGGAATTCAATAACTCCAGATCCACCTGCGGCAAAACGCCATATTCTTCCCGTGATTCATCGCGAGGACGGAAGTTCTGCGGGGCGGGTAAGTTCGGGCTTGATTCCCATCCTTCTCCGAGGAGACGCAGCTTTGTTCCTCCAATGGAGACCTCATGTTTCGGAGAGAGCCAGCCGGAAAACGGTGGTCCAGCCACCTGAATTCCGGCGGTGCTCAGAAGATCGACATAAGCGACACGCGGGCCGATCACCTGCAGATAGGCATGACGAAACGAGACCGTTTTATCAGTGAGTTGAATATCGCTTCCCGTACCACGACCGATAATCGCGTAAGGGGACTGGATCTCATGCTCGGTCCATGTGCCATCACCGGGACGAATCGCGAGCCGGAGCGGACCGGGGGCCGCAGTGGCGTAAGCCAGCATCAACGAGTTTTGATCTTCCATGTCGCCTCAAACATGATTTCAACGGAATCGCACGAACAGCGTTCTGCTGAAATACCGCCCAGTTGTATGGTCGCCCGGTGACGCGGCAAAGAGGAATCAACACATTTCCGTCCCTGAATCAAATCTCCTGGAACCGCGAACAAAACCTCTCAATTTATGAGAATTCCCTTTCCACAGCGGAACCGGACAGGTTTTGTCAGGGATTCTTGCCAAAAACAGGGGATCCCTCAGACAGACTTACCGCACCAATAAGCCGCCTGACAGACTCGTTTGCCATTATGAGACCAAGAGGGAATCGGGTCAAACGGACAGCCATCTCCCTTTTCAACATGGCAAAGGGAGCAATATAAGGAAAAACAGCGACAAAGAGGACTGAGCCCCGCGACCAGAGGAATTCCAGTCGAGCTGAGCGCCAGGTGACTTTGGTCAAATTGAGCTCTTACGGCGAGCCTGACCGGGCAATGATCAGGGGAAGGGCTTCAAAAAAGCGACCACGATCACCCGAGGCGAAATGGTACTGAATCCGTTTATTAAGAACTCCTGTCAAAATGAACCCCGATCCGCTCGCGGAAGGGAAATTTTCATCATTTGAGAGGTATTGTTCGCGGCTCTAAAAAGATTCAGTTGAGTGCCAGCAGGCTCAGAATGGCCATGTATTGTGCAAAACTTCCCCCAATGACAAACAGATGCCAGGTGGCGTGGAAGTAACGCATCAGATGGTCATACCACAGAAAAAACGTTCCTGCGGTATAGAGCAATCCACCGGCGACCACCCAGACGACGGTTCCCACGTCAGCGGAAGCAATAATGACCGGGAGTCCGATGGCAGGGAGCCAGCCCATGGCGACATACAGTTTTTGTGCGGCTGCGGAGAGAAATCCCCAGCGAAAGACCAGAAAAGCCCCCGTCAGAGCACACGCCCACATCAGGAAAAACAGGACTGGCCAAAGACCATCCCGCAGGAAGGCCGCAGCGAACGGAGTGAAAGAACCGCTGATCAGAAGAAAGATACAGGCCTGATCGAGTGTTCGATAAAACCGTCGTCGCCGACAATCATAGAAGGCATGCGATAACGTAGAAGCGGCATACAATCCGACCAGTGTCAGGCTATACACCACACACGCAACACTTAACGCCGCATCAGGATGAGACAACGACAGCCAGACCATCCACGCTGCCCCGGGAAGCGACAGCAGAAAGCCGAATCCATGGGTGAGGAAGTTTGCGAATTCCCCTGCAGGACGAATTTCACCCGGTCGGAACGCCTGGTCATCCAATGACTTTCCGACGGCCGTCTCACTCGTCGCGAGAGAGGAAACATGATGTCGTGGCAGATGTTCGGTCAGCATGGGATTGAGCCTTTCTGCTCAACGGCGGCATTCGCCACCTTCCATGAAACGTCCTTGACCAAATGTTATCGGCAATCCTGTCTCAGGGAATGGGCTCGGTCATTTCTTCCTGACCAACGCACCCGAAAGACAGGTCCATGTCTCGGCTCAGATCACTTGTCTACTTATCTTCGTCCGTTGGTTCCGGCAAGATGAAATCTGGTTCGAAAAATGAGGAAGAACCAGAATGGAATCGACCGGATTTCATGCCGATCTGAAAAAAAGTAAATACTGTTTTACTGTCGAATGTGTGCTGTAAATTATTTTGTTTCATATGGATATGTCTTATATGTGGTCGTTGAATTCGCGCTTGATTGTTGATGGATGTACACCTGGGACGCGGTTGCCCAGTCACCTGCAAACTTTGCCGTTCAACGGGAAACTCTTCTTTGAGACAGAGGTGATGTCCCGCCGAATCGGATCAACGCTGAAATCCGACCGGGTGTAAAAGGAAGGAGAAAATTGGCTCGACACCTGATTATTTGCCGTTTCTCCCATTGCGACGGTCAAAGTTTGCTGACTGAATTTTGGCGACGTGCTATCCACTTTTCCCCTGTTTATTTCGGGATTGTTTTCGATATTCCGAGGGACGAAAGCCAATCCAGCGGGCAAAGGTGTCTGAAAAGGCAAACGGGTTGTCATACCCGACTTCCCCTGCGATGACAGAGACTTTCTCTTCACTGGTCGTCAGCCGTTCTGCTGCATGTCGGAGGCGGATGAGCGTCACTTGCTGCATCGGACTTCGCCCGAGCGCCTGATGAGTCAGGCGTCGTAAATGTTCTTTACTCATCGACGCCGATTTCGCCAGAGTCTGCAGAGTCCAGTGTTGCCCCGGATTTCGTTGAACGTTGTCCCAGATTCGTTGTAACCGATCATCGGGACGAAACGGCTCGACAAATGTGAGGACGTAACGGTGCAACATTTCGACCCAGTTTCTCAGAATGGCGGCAGATGTTGTCGACGTGGCCTCAGAAGAAACCCCATGAATGCAGGCCTGAAACCCTTCACTGTTGAATGCTCCCAGCGAGGGGAACTGAGTCGACGCAACCGGCTGAACACCGGCCGGCTCCTTGTAGCGAACCCAGCAGAAGGTCCAGTTGGTCTTTTTCAGGGTTCTCAACCCGTTTGTCATGAACGGAGGTTGAATGCACGCCTGACCGGTTTGAATCCGCTGCCATTGACCGTCAATCAACACCTCCCCTGCTCCATCCACACAGGCGAGAAAAAATGTTCCCGAAAGATGATCGCGAAAAATCGTCAATGGGTCACGTGCCTGCATGATCCCGCAGTGAGCAATGTGGTACTCGGCAAAGCCGTCACAGATCGGGGCCTGCGCAAGCCAGTCGCGCGGATCTGAATCATCCCGTCGAACAACATGGCTGCGGATCTCATGACTGTTCATGTGGATTTCACCGATGAAGTGGTGCATTTCTTTGATGGACTTCAAGGGATCATTATCGAAATAATAGTTGCGAATGTGTCTTTTTCAATCGATTGTTGTTACGACGATCAGGGTCGACAGGAGAAACGAGAATGCCCAACCCCTGGACTGGAGTGGGAAACCCCTATACCCGACAGGAAGTCCTTGATCGCCTTCATGCGGCTCTGGAACGGGGAGAACCGATCATTGCCGCCGGTGCCGGGACTGGAATCAGCGCGAAACTCCTGGAAAAAGGGGGAGTTGACCTGATCATTATTTATAACTCCGGGCGATTCCGTATGGCGGGACACGGATCGACCGCCGGACTCATGGCCTATTGTGATGCGAACGCGGTTGCCATGGAGATCGGGGAATATGAAGTTCTTCCCGTTGTCGAGCAAACCCCTGTCATTTGCGGAGTGCATGCCACCGATCCGCGCCGACGGATGTGGCATTGGCTGAAGCAGGTCAAAGACATGGGCTTCTCCGGGGTCAATAACTTCCCGACTCACTGCATTATCGATGGTGAATTCCGACAGGTGCTGGAAGAAACCGGAATGAGCTTTCAAAAAGAAGTGGAGATGGTGGCGCTGGCCCGCAGGATGGATCTGTTTTCGGTTGTGTATGTTGCCACTCCGGACGAAGCCCGATCCATGACAGAAGCGGGAGCCGACGTTGTCATCGGTCATGTCGGAACCACCGTGGGGGGAACCATTGGAGTGACGGGAGCAGCCTGCTCCCTCCCGGAAGCGGCCGAACGGATGCGGGGAATCATTCACGCCGCGAAATCGGTACGCAAAGACATCATCTGCCTGTCACATGGAGGCCCCATTTCCACTCCGGACGACGCCAGCTATATCAATGAACAGACCGGAAGCGTCGGCTTTGTTGGAGCATCGAGTCTGGAACGTCTGGCGTTCGAGCAGTCGCTTCCAAAACTGACAAGGGAGTTTAAGAAAATCTCGCTTCCAGAGGTTCGCCCCTCTCATGGAAATGAAAATGGAAGTTGCCTTCCTTTGAATTGATCAGGGCAATCGTCTCAAAAGTTCGAATTTGCGTTCAGAAAGTGATGAATGACCACCATAGCAGTCCTCGGGACACTCGATACGAAAGGCAACGAACATGCCTATCTTGCTGAACGGATTCGGGAACGAGGGCATACTCCGTTATTGATCGACGTTGGAACGGGAGGAGAGCCCACGATTCAACCGCAGATTGGTCGGGATGAAGTGGCCCGTGCTGGTGGAATTAATCTTTCACAGTTACTGTCTCGACAGGATCGGGGTGAATGTGTCGCGGCAATGTCTCAGGCGGCCCCTGCCCTCCTGGCACATCTTCAGCAGGAAGGGAAAATTCAGGGTGTCATCTCGCTCGGTGGAGGAGGAGGAACCGCGATTGCTTCGGCGGCAATGAGAGCGCTGCCGATCGGGTTTCCAAAGCTGATTGTCTCGACTCTCGCCAGCGGACAGACCAGCGGATATCTGGGGACAAAAGACATCGTCATGATGCCGGCGATTGTGGATATCGCCGGACTGAACCGCATTTCGAAAACCATCTTCACGCAAGCAGCCGGAGCGATTTGCGGAATGGTGGAGATGAAGATCTCGCATGAAGGAGATCGCCCGCTGATTGTTGCCAGCATGTTTGGAAATACGACGAAATGTGTGCTGGCGGCACAGAAAATCCTTGAAGACGCAGGATATGAAGTTGTTGTTTTTGCAGCCACTGGAATCGGTGGAAAGACAATGGAAGCGTTGATCGACAGTGGGATGGTGGCCGGTGTTCTTGATCTGACAACAACGGAACTGGCGGACGAACTTGTCGGTGGAGTTCTCACTGCCGGTCCGGATCGGATGAACGCGGTTGCCAGAGCGAAGATCCCGGCAGTCGTCGCGCCGGGATGCCTCGATATGGTGAACTTCGGTGCTCCGGAGACGATTCCGAGTCAGTTTCAGGGAAGAACGTTTTACTACCATAATGCACAAGTCACGTTAATGAGGACGACGCCTGAAGAATGCCATCTTCTGGGAACCGAATTCGCTCAAAAAGTGAACGCTTATCAGGCTCCGGTAACAGTCCTGATTCCCTCTCAAGCGATCAGTGTGATTAGTGCGGAAGGACAGGCCTTTCGTGATACGACGTCTGATGGATCATTGTTTGGTGCGATTCTGTCAACTCTCGGCGATGCGATTCCGGTCGTGATCTACGACGGTGAAATCAATGATGAAAAATTCGCTCGCGCCTGTGCTTCCGCATTACTGGAAAATATCAGCCAGTATCAGAGTCGTTAGCGAATCATGGGATGAATAGTCTATCTACTACTACAGTTGCAGATTGTGGCCGTTCTTGTTTTTCAATGGTCAGGCATGCGGGAGGGCGAAGCTCCTGCTGAGCCGCATGAAAGATCAGGCTTTCCATGGTTTGCGGCTCGGCGGGAGCCTCGCCCTCCCAAAACCGATTCCATTATGAAAAGAGGCTCAAAACATTGAACTTTTTAATAAGTGCAACTGTAGTACTAATTAATTAATAAATAAGGAGTGACATGAGCCAGGTGAAACACTACGGAGTCTTCGAGTTCTTCGATTCCGTGACATCAGAACAGATCGACGAATGCTTTCGAGAAATGCAGGGAATGGTCGGACAGATCCCCGGTCTACTCGATTTCATCTATGGACCCTATGAAAGTGATGAAGGTCTGAATGATGGTTATACACACGGATTCATAATGACTTTCGAGAGTGCGGGGGCTCGCGATGAATATCTGCCACATCCTGAACATGAACGAGTCCGGTTGATTGTCGCTCCCCGATTAAAACGGGTTGTTGTATTTGATTTTTCTGTTTAACTATTTCTTTATGCATTTCATGCTGGATGACATAATGCAATTCTCTTTCCGGGTGTTGTTCTGCCTTCTGATTCTGTCAGGAATGGTTGGTATTCCAGTTCAGGGGGAGGATCGGCATCGTCCTCTTTTCGACGGAATATCCTTAACGGGATGGAAGGCAAATCCACAGGAACAGCATTGGTGGCGAGCCGAGAATGGAATTCTTTCCGGCGGGTCGCTGACGGAGACTGTTCCTGAGAATACGTTCCTGGCAACAACCCAGAGTTTTCAGAACTTCGATCTGAAGCTTCAGATTCGAATTCAGGGAGCCGGTGGATTTATTAATTCAGGGATTCAGATACGGAGTGTGCGTGTTCCAGACAGTTCAGAAATGTCGGGATATCAGGTGGATGCGGGCGATGGCTGGTGGGGGAAGCTGTATGACGAATCACGCCGAAACAAAGTGATCGGCGAAGCGAAAAACCTAGCTGCGGTCAATTCGGCCATCCGTGTGAATGACTGGAATAGTTATCGAATTCGCGCTGAAGGTCGGCGGATTCAAACGTGGATTAATGAGATCCCCGCGCTGGATTATCTTGAAGAGGATCATTCGATTCCTTTCGATGGGCACATCGGGATTCAGGTACACGGAGGAGGGAAAGCACTGGTTCAGGTTAAAGATATTGAAATTCTGGAACTTGCTCCAACTCCCGGCGCTCCGACATGGAAGTTGGTGAAGGAAGGCAAAGCTGTTTCTGAAATCCCAGTCAATAGGGTTAGATCTCCTGAGCAGGAACGGAGTGGATTCCATGTGCCGGAAGGGTTTGAAGTCGAACTGGTGGCGAGTGAATCAGAAACAACGGGGAAGTTTATTTCGATTGCTTTTGATGCGGTCGGACGCTTGTGGACGATGACCGCGCTGGAATATCCGATCGACGGGAATGAGAATCCAAAGGAGTCGGAACAGGCGTTTGCCGCTGGAGGACGGGATCAGGTTTTAGTGATTGACCAACCGTTTACGTCTCCTCCTTCTCCTCCACGGGTATTTGCTGACGGTTTAGTGATCCCATTAGGAATACTTCCCTATCAAAATGGGGTTTATGTCCAGTATGGAAATGACATTCGTTATTATCGTGATACGAACGGTGACGGACGTGCTGATGAGTTCGAAGTTGTTCTGACGGGATTTGGAACGCAGGATTCCCATCTCTTTCCACATCAGTTCACCAGACTGCCTGGGGGAGAGATCTTTATCGCACAAGGTCTCTTCAACTACTCAAAGGTACGTCGTGGAAATGGCCAGCCGTTTGTGACAGGTGAGGAGGTCATTCCATTTGATCAATGTAAAACTGCCGTGTTTTCTTTAACTGGGGATCGGTTCGATGTGACTTCTTCGGGATTAAATAATATCTGGGGACTCTCGATCTCCAGAACTGGTGATGTCTGGATGCAGGAAGCGAACGATATCGGACATCCGGTGACTCCTTATTATGTTGGAAGTCATTATCCCACTGGCGGCCGACAGAAGCTGCGCCCTTATCAACCGACAATCCCGCCAACATTAACTCCACCTCAGATGGGAGGAACCGGTTTAAGCGGCCTCGCTCTGGCTGATGATCGAGACGGATGGCCTTCTCCCTGGGGAATCAAGGATAAAAAAGAGAATGAACCTCTCCATTTCTATTTAGCGAATCCGATTACGTGTCGATTGCAGCATGTCACCGCGACGAAAGACCAGAATGGTGATTATCATTATGAGAAACAGGCCGATTTTCTGACGTCGGATGATCCCAACTTTCGACCGGTGGCATTGCAGTTTGGTCCAGATGGATGTCTCTATTTTGTCGACTGGTATAACAAGGTGATTTCTCATAATGAAGTTCCAAGGAATCATCCGGAACGAGATAAAACACATGGCCGAATCTGGAGAATTCGTCACCAGAGCCAGTCAAAGGAGATCCCCACCCAACTTTCGAAGTTAACAAAGACTCAGTTACTCAATTACTTAGGTGCGGATAATAATCGTCTGGCGGATCTGGCCTGGCAGGAGTTAGTGGATCGACAGGCGCATGCAGAAGTTCCGGCATTACATCAGCTCATTCTCGATTCGAATGTTCCAGTCGACAGGCGTCTGGGAGCATTGTGGGCCATGGAAGGACTCGGTTCGATTCCGCCGTCGACCTTGCAGTCACTGGCAGAAAGTGAAATTGCACCACTTCAGCGGGAAAGCATCCGGATTGCTGCCCGACAGTATGTTAATGAACAGGAGTTTCTTTTGGTTGCAGAGCCGCTCTTGAAGAGTTCTGTGAGTGATGTTCGCTTTGCGTTAGGGAATGCACTTCGCCGATTGCCGGAAGTGGGGCCTCGAACAATTCAGGTGATGTTGCAACTGTCTGACGGACCCGAATCCTTATCTCGTCGGGCAGCTTATGACCGGGCACAGGAACGGTGTCTCGTTCGCTGGGGATTGGAACGTCATCCGGAACAAGTCACCGCATTTCTTCAATCTCCACAAGGAAACGCAATACCTGTAGAAGTTCGCTTATTCGCATTTGTCTCTCTTGGAGGACGATCTGGAGCGGTGGGAATTGCCCGCTCTCTTCCTGAGCTGAAGCGATCACTTGAAGATGAAGAGATTCGTGTCCTCACGGCCCATCTTCAGCAGCCGGAAGTCAACAAGGTGATGCAGAACGCCCTGCGGGATCCTTTAACAAGCCATTCGACATTGGCTGCATTAAAGCGACTTCGAACTGAAATTCAGGCTCCGGATTTACTCGAAGAGATTGCACTTGCCGTACAGGAATTGTGGAAACAACCTGTCTCCGATGAAGATCGCCTGTTCCTGCTGGAAACGACAGCGGAATTTCGGGTGCAGTCCATGGACAAGCCGGTCGCGGACTTTGCTGCATCGGGTGGAGTTTCTCGACCGGTCCGAATCAAGGCGTTGCAGGCACTTCGGGAAATCGGGACGAGTCAGGTCGACCGGATGAAATCGATCCTCGCGGAGACATCAGACGACCTGTCTTTGCAGGATGAAATCTTGACGACACTGGCGGAGTCCCCAGTTCCGGAAGCGTTTTCAATTCTGGTGGAGCATCTGCCTGCAGTTCCCTTTCACCGTCGAAGTCTGCTGATTGAACGATTGGCTTCGAATCTGTCTGGAGCGAAAAAATTAATTGAGGCCGTTCGTGATGGAGATTTGGAAGAGACAGACTTTTCCGTTCGGACTCTTGAAACTCTGAAGGCGTTACTTCCGGATGATCCTGAAGTTCAACGGCTATGGTCTCAGGTTTCGGATCAACTTCAACAGGTTCTGTCTCTTCCTGGTGGGAATCAGGATTATGCTAATGAACCGATCACTCTGAATGGCCTATTTACTGTTGAATCATGGTTACGGTTAGGGCCAGGAATTACGAATCGTGATGGGCTACTTGGGAAGCCGGGTCTCTTTGACTGGAACTTTGCTTATCAAACCTCACGCCTCTTCGTGCAGGGTCGGGATGTGATCGTGGCGAAAACAAAAGCGCTGCCCGACGTCTGGACTCATTATGCATTAACTCGCGATGATCGAGGAATACTTCGTCTCTATCTGAATGGGGAATTGAATGTCGTTAGCGATACCCCTGTTCCTGAATCTTTCTCCGATCTTCGAATCGGTAGAACCACACCCGGTGATCAGGGAACGCATGGGGAATTCGTGGAGTACCGTGTCTGGAACGTTACTCGATCGGGCGATGAAATTCGTGCGACGTTTGATCAGCGTTTCTCCGGAAAGGACCAGTTTCCGGGGCTGACACGTTTGTTCGCCGCGAATGATTGGGGAGTACTCAACGGCGCGGCAAAAGTGGCTTCGATTGTTGATGGTCCCAAGTTACTCAATTCGGAACAGGCCCGTTTGCAAGAGGAGAAGTTCGCTGCTTTTCGACGTTTTGCACAGAATGCAGGGAATGGTGAACAAGGCCGGATTCTCTTTCAGGAGAAGTGTCTGGTCTGTCATTCTCAAGGAGGACAAGGAGGGGGAATTGGTCCGGCTCTGGACGGAACGGGGCATCGCGGAATTGAAGCGATGCTGCGAAACGTGCTGACTCCCAGTGCGGCGATGGAAGGGGGATATCGCAACTTCAGGGTCTTGACAAGGAACGGTCGTGTTCTCAACGGATTGCTTCTTTCCCAAAATGACTCCGGGGTCGTTCTTCGTTCGTTGAATACTCCTGATCAGCACATTCGAACCGCCGAAATCGATCGGGCAGAATTCACCGCTGACTCCGTCATGCCGGAGGGATTGCTGGAATCGATGACACCTCAACAGGTGAGCGATCTCTTTACTTATCTGATGTCTCTGAAGTGAACGTCAGTGGCCGTTGTTCAAAGTTTGTTCTAATGGATACAAGGGATCAGGATTCAGGGGCCAACAGGGGAGAAAATGCAGGAGAATCCATGTCACTTTTTATCCACCTTTTTTCTTGCGGTGGACAAATTTTGAACGACTGCGTTTTGTGTTGTCATTTGACAGCAGGCTGCGGAAACCGACAGAATTTGTGTGTTCTGTTGAAGATGACATTATCTTAAGGAACCGTGTCGCGACGATGCAGATTCTGGTTGCAAACTTCTGGATACGGGCAATACTGCCATAACGATACGAGGCGAGGAGTCGTGGTGTGACCACATCGTCCTGACAGGTTCTCAAACGTAGCCCGTACGGTTGTTGCCGTGCTCAATGCGTGTTATGCAACCTGTCGACTCGAGTTTAAGTTCCGGTCGCGGCACCATCATAATTGAAGGAGGCCATGTGGAATTTGAGCAGCGACCGCTGTGCTTGCAGCAGACTTCTCGCACGATCCGTAACTCCATCGGAGTTCAAGCTCGCAACGAAACGGAGCCATGATCGAGTGTGTCGACACTCGTGAAGGAACGTTTCTCTGTTAGTCTTCCTAATGTCGATGACGAAACGGATATTTCCATGACGATCAGGACTCTCTCTCCTTCATCAGTCAACCCCAAGACGTCCCAACAGATGCCTGGTGAACCGGACCCGGTCGAACGGACGATCGAGCGTCCTGTCCCGGCACAGTTTCAGAGGCGTCAGGTAACGCAGTGTCTTTGTTGTGGCAGTTCACAGAGAGATGAACTTTTCCAGCATGACGGTTATCATTTACAACGCTGTAAAAAATGTCATCTGGCGTATCTCAGCGATCCTCCAACAGACGAGGAACTGCAACGCTTTTACTCGTTTGCTTCGAATTATCATTCTGACTTCGCGACATCACCGCAGGCTCGTGAAGAATTTATCAAACGAGGAGGCTGCTATCTGACGTATCTGTCACGATACGCCCGCTCCGGGAGATTACTGGATGTCGGTTGTTCGGCCGGGTTCTTCATGAAGGTTGCCCGTGATCAGGGATGGGACGTGTCCGGTCTGGAATATTCTTCCGATTCCGCTCAACTGGGGCGTGATCTTTATGACTTTAATATTCAGATTGGAGCCCTCTCGTCACATCACTATCAACCGAATTCATTTGATGCAGTCACATTATGGGATGTGATTGAACATCTCCCTGATCCGCTTGAGTCGCTGCGGCAGGCTTTGGAATTGTTAGTGCCTGGGGGACATATTGCCTTGTCGACTCCAAATATAGACGGCCTCTTTCCGCGGCTTTCCTATCTTCCGGGAAAGTTATTGAACTACTGGCCGCATCCGGCTCCCCCTGCCCATTTGAGCCAGTTTTCCGTTCGCACACTCGGGCGAATGTTGAAACGAGCGGGGTTTGAAGTGGTTTGTGCGGAAACTCGTCGGATTCCGCTTGATTACTCATTCGGAAGTGTTCGCGAGTTGTTAAGAATGCCGAAACGACTTGTGTATGCTGCGGTCTTCGCTCCCGTCGCGCTGATTGCTCCCTGGATCGGGCAGGGAGATGAAGTGGTGATGATCGCCCGCAAGCCGACGTTTTCAAAACGATCGACTGGCAACCTGACGTGATGATCGTAAATATTCTTTTCCCGAAGTTCACCCGAAGTGACTTTGCGCTGACTTTAAAAATCGCTTAAATATCTGCTGATTGGTTGCGTCGCAATTAGGTCTGCATCACGAGTGAGAGGAGTCGGGATTGTGAAGAATTTGAATCGTCGTGATCTTCTGAAATTCACCTCAACGCTGGCTCTGGCCTCTCTGGTCGGAACAGAGACGTTCGCTCAGGAGAAAGTCTCCCCTTATGCCGATGCGGTTCTGGTGAACGGAGTTCCTCCGTTGCCGGAGCCTGGCTCTTTCACCATTGCCGTCCTTCCGGATACGCAAAACTACAGCCAGCATTTTCCGGCAACCTATCTGGCACAAACGAAATGGATCGTGGAGCAGAAAGAGGCCAGAAATATTGCCTGTGTGCTGCATCTGGGGGATATCACCAACACGAGCGCCCGCGAGGAATGGGAACTGGCCCAAAAGGCGATGCGTCAACTGGATGGCCACGTTCCCTACTTCATGGTTCCTGGCAATCATGATTACAGTGATAAGGGGCGAGCGACCGACCGGACTTCTCTCTACAGCGAATATTTCCCGCTCTCACACTATCAGGACCGTCCGACGTTTGGGGGCGTGTATGACAAAGAGCCGGATCGGACCGAAAACTCCTTTCATCGCTTCTCTGTGGGAGACCGCAAGTTTCTGGTTCTCGGCCTGGAGTTTGGACCACGCAAAGATGTGGTCCGCTGGGCGAATGAAGTCGTCGCGAAACATGCGGATCACGAGGTGATTCTAATCACCCATGCTTACATGTACTTTGATGACACCCGATATGACTGGAAAAAATACGGGGCCAATCAGAAGTGGAATCCTCATTCCTACGGGGTAGCGAAATCAACGAACGATGACGTCATGGACGGCACTGAACTCTGGGACAATCTGATCAGCCGACATGAGAATTTCATACTCACTCTAAATGGACATGTTCTGGGGGATGGCCTGGGACGAATGACCAGTCAGACTCCGGGCGGCCGTGATGTGCATGAGATTCTGGTGAACTTCCAGATGCGTCCACATGGAGGAGACGGCTGGCTCCGATTACTTGAATTCCGCAAAGACGGAACGGTCGTTCAGACTTATGACTACTCACCGGTTCTGAATCAACGGAACGAGTCTCTCCAGAACCAGTTCGACCTGAAACTTTCGCCGATCAAAGCCCGTTAGAGCGGACGATGCGGAGGAACCACGGAAAAGACGGAAAGTACGGAAACGGAAGCAAGTAACACATTCGCCGACTGAAGTGGACGGGTAGCCGCGATTGCTTGCAATCGGGGCGGCGCAGCCGTAAGAGGTTGCGATTCAATCGTTCTCATGCCTGAGCTTTCGCCATGTCGAACAGGCAGTGAATAGGCTGGGGCGATCGTGGATGAACGCATAATGAGCTGGGTTTTGCATTCGCTCAACGCCAGCACTCCCCACTGTTTCCTGTTCCGTACTTTCCGTGGTTCCTCTTTTTTCAGAGTCAGGCAGTTTTTGTTGAGCCGAGCAGTTCTGGAAATTTCAGGGAAGTGTGCATTCAATGAAGCGATTTGAAATTCGTTGACGAAACCGCCACAATCATTCACCTTCCGGTCACTGGTTGCGGAATTTCTGGCGAGAATTTCTGTGATTCATTCGGGATGATTTTGTCACAACCTATTTAGAGATAGAGGATTTCGATCATGGCAAATGCCGCCGCACTGGCCTCCGCCGCGTTGACTGAAAATGACGGAATTTTGCGGCTAACTCCCACGTGGGTGCCGAGATCGTTCCTTCAGCCTGGACGTCGACTGAAACTTCACCCAAACGATTACTACGCTTTCGGGATGGATCGAGGGGGAATTGACGAGCGCTGGTTCGCTTCCACCACTCCAGCCGCGAACGAAAATCGCCGTCATGACGAGGGGTTGTCGTACATTATTCATAACGGCGAGACCGTGACTCTGGCCGATGCTGTGGCCGATCTTAAAGGAGAGCTGATTGGCGACGACATCTGGAACAAGTACGAACGCTGGCCGGTCTATTCCAAGTTCTTCGACAACATGGGGCCGATCCCCCATCACATGCACCAGAACGACGAACAGGCTGCCAAAGTCGGTCAGCAAGGGAAGCCTGAGTCGTATTACTTCCCCCCTCAAATGAACGCGATCGGGAACAACTTCCCCTATACCTTCATGGGGTTTGAGCCCGGCGTGACCAAGGAAGAAGTGGTCGCCTGTCTGGATCGCTGGAACGAAGGAGATAACGGGATCCTCGATCTTTCCAAGGCATACCGTCTGAAACCGGGAACCGGCTGGTTGATTCCACCTTGTGTCCTGCATGCCCCCGGGTCACTGGTGACTTATGAGCCACAGTGGGGATCGGACGTCTTCGGGATGTATCAGTCACTGGTCGAAGGACGCATGGTTCCTCGTTCACTACTGACCAAAGACTTCCCGGAAGAGTTCCATAACGATAACGAATACCTCGTCAACGCTCTCGACTGGGAGAAGAACGTCGATCCGAATTACCGGGATTCCAACTACCTGGAACCGGTTGTCTCCGAGCAGGGAGAAGGCTGGGTCGACAATTGGATCGTTTACGGAAAAGTTGATGGTCAGCAGCTCTTCACCGCGAAAGAACTGACTCTGCAACCCGGCGCCAAATGCACCATTAAAGATGGTGGAGCTTATGGCCTGATCACTGTTCAGGGACGGGGAAAGATCGGCAAACTTGATCTGCAGACTCCCGTCATGATTCGCTTTGGTGCGGTCACTGAAGACGAAGTGTTCGTCACCGCGAAGAAAGCTAAAGAAGGGGTGACCTTCGAGAACACCGGAACCGAACCACTGGTCAGCCTGCGCTACTTCGGCCCGGGCGCCCAGGAAAACGCTCCAGCCAACGGAGCCTGGAAGAACAAGTAGACCAAGACTGACAAGTCAGATTAAGAAAAGAATCAGGCCGGGTTCGCAATCGCAAACCCGGCCTGATTTACTATCTGTTTTTGTGTAAGTTCAGGAACTGGGAAGCAATTGCTTCCCTGAGAGGGATTAGGAATCGAGAGTCGTCTTTGCCTAATTCCTACCTCCTCCCTTACAGCACCCTGCTCTACTTCGGCAATCGTCCGTGTTCGATCTCAGGGAACGGGCCGGTGCAGGCTTCCATGAAGGCGACCAGATCCAGCTTTTCCTGTTGAGTCAGGTTGAGCTTTTTGATTTTGTCGCTCAGATTTTTGTTGGGAACGCCCCCTTTGTCGTAGTGTTCAACCACTTCCATCAGGGTTTTCAGGCTGCCGTCGTGCATGTACGGAGCAGACAGAGCGACGTTACGGACAGTCGGAGTTTTAAAGGCTCCCCAGTCTTTGTCTTCCTTGGTGACATCATAACGACCTGCATCCGGGTTTTCTGCATCAACGCCCACACCCAGATTATGGTACAACTCGTCGGTCAGATTCGCTCCGACGTGGCAGGTCGCGCAATCGGTCTTTTTGCTGAAGAACAGATCGCGTCCCCGAATGGCGCTTTCGGACATTGGTGTGGCGGCCAGTGCTTCTTTCGAAGACTGATACAGTGCTTTCACCTCTGGTTCTTCTTCAAACAATTCGTTCCGATCGGCCTCATCCAGTTGAGCGTAGCGCTGGACTTCTTCGTAGAAATCGTAGGGAGAGGGACCGGTAACAATAGCCCGTTCGAATGAGGCAATCGCTTTTCCGACGTTCTCGATATTGATGGAATCGGTTCCGAAGACTTTTTCAAAGGCGGCAATATATCCCGGGACTTTCCTCAGATCGGCAACACAGGCATCGTGGGTGTGTCCCATCTCGATCGGGTTGGCGATGGGGCCGATGGCCTGATCTTCCAGTGAAACAGCCCGACCATCCCAGAACTGGAGATCAGACAGAATCCGGTTGTAACTGACTGGAGAGTTCCGCCCCCCTTCGAGTCCCTGAATGCCGACACCGAACTGGGTGTCTCGTCCGAACCCTTCACTGGGGTCGTGACAGGTGGCACAGCTGATGGTTCCGTCGGCGGACAGGCGTGGATCAAAATAGAGCTGGCGTCCCAGTTCGATCTTGGCCCGGGTGAGCGGATTTTCGTCGAGTCCTTTAATGGACGCGGCCCCAGCAGCGAGTCCGAGAGGAAGTTTCACTTTCAGCGGAACATGATTTTTCGGGTTACCAAACCATTTCTGGACTTCTTCCTGAGTGAGCGGTCCTTCGCCGGGAATTCCGGTGAGCAGATCGCCGGAGCCGAGAAGCACTTCTTCAGACTCCGGGGTACTTGCGGCCCGCGCGGAGAAGGAGGAAATCGAACAAACGGCCGTGACACTGGCGACGGCGATCCCGCCGATCAGCAGTGGAAGTCGAGTGGGGAGTTTCATGAAAACAGGTGGGGGCTGAGAAGGATCGGAGACGGCGAAAGACCAGTCCTTGCGTCGCAAAACCAGTGTGGCTCAGCGATTTCGGTGTATGACATTCATCTGTCACGGAACGGCAACGCAAGCGTTGTGGCACCCTTCCCATTGACGAATGACCCTTCAAGGATTGATCGACGTCCGATTATAGACCGGCTCACCGGAACGACCAATCCTGTCGAGGCATTTGTCACTCGCGAGAACGAGAAACAGGGGGAATATCGAGTCATTCCGCCTGTTTCTGCTGGATTTTACCCAAGCTGCCCCGGAGGAAATTCGCGGAAGAATCATCCGGGAAACACGTGTTTTTCCTTGTGATTGCCTGGGGAAATCGCCTGGTCTGCGCCACATGTTGCTTTTTGCACTAAAAGTTACGGCGTTTTGATGACGAGATCTGGAACTTGCATCGGGCGTTGTTATACTGATGGACAGGGGAGAATGCCGATTTGTGTCGAAATTTTCGCTCTTTTCGGAGTTCCCTTCCCGCCTGGATTTTCAGCCGAAATGACCCACCGATTATTCGATGTGCCAACCTGACTTCCCTGAACATATTGTGACGTGGGCCTTTGCCTGAGTGCATTATTCCTGCGTCAATATCCGGTTTCAGGAAGTGGTTATCGTAACGATGACAGTTGATTCCCTTTCGAAGCAGTGCCAATTTGCTGAGGAGGTTCATGTGGTCGGAGATTGGTGCCGTTGTTTCGTCCCAAGTCGAGAATCCTCATTGTCGCGTCGTTAACTGTTGAGACTGGGAGAGATCGAACATGAAGAAATTGGGTTCCGTGCTGTCGTTGTGTGCGATTGCTTCGTTGATGTGCCTGTTTGCACCACATCAGGCAGAAGCACGTCCTCCGTACATGAAGGGGTTCAACGAAAAGTATGGTGAAGTTGAAACCATCAAAGCAAGAGCAGAAGAACTGAAGTGCGGTGTTTGCCACGGTGAAGGGGGCAAAAACAAGAAAGTCGTCAGCGACTACGGAAAAGCACTGGGTCAGGCTCTCGGCGGTAAAAACGTGAAAGAAGCGGAAAAGATTGCCAAGGCTTACGAGACAATTGAAGCCAAGAAAGACAATGGCAGCGACAAAACTTACGGAGAAGAACTGAAGGCAGGGAAACTTCCCAAGCTGGCTCCGTAATATTGATATGCGTCAAAGCGACGTGACTTTTCGACTCAATCCAGTCGGACAGAATTCAGGCACAAGAGAGACCTCTCTCTTGTGCCTTTTTGTTATTAGAGCAACTTGTAAAATGATTTCTCCGTCCCCGCCCGTGTTATTTCAGACAGACGCGAGTTTCGATTGATGAAACGCAACTCGCCGAGTGGCTGCACTCGGTTCGTGCGAGATTAATGCGGTCCAATACAAGAAGAGTCAGTCTTGTGTGCCACTGCTCTGCGAGCAGTGCCGAATGTCAAAACGAGATTGACTACGGAAAGACGTTGGATAAAAGAAAGCTGTTCTGACGTTTGCACTGCTCCCAGAGCAATGGCACACGAATCAAACGTTTCCATTTCAGGCACCCGGCCGCAAGTCAGAAACTCACGGCAATCCGTTTAGTTTGCGCAAGGTCCATTCCGTCATTGCCAGTCCGCAGAAGAGAACAAAGATCAGCCAGTGACTGGAAAGGGAAATGTCTTCCTGGACCTGATCATTGGAAGAGGCTTTCTGAAACAGTTCCGGTAACCGGTTCAGTTCGTTCAGATACAGAAACTCTCCTCCGGTCGCAGCGGCGATTTGTTCCAGTAACGGGCGATTGGCATGAACGTCCTGCCGTTCCTGGGACAGTTCTTCATTCACAATAAGCACTACTTCCGGAAGTGGCTGTGTCATCTCTGCATCGGTGAGTTTCAACTGCACCTGATACTCTCCAGCCGGCAACTGTTGCACCGTCGCTTCCCGAATCAGCCGATTCCCCTCGCGTGCCTGAAGCGGGACGGTTTGCGTATAAGGGCGTCCTTCCCCTTGTCGTGTGAGAATCGCCTCCAGGGAAAGGTTGGGGAACTGCGTGAGAAAACGTTCGTCCAGACGAGTCTGAATGAGGGCCGGTTTTCCCTGCTTGATCACAGAGTTCTGCAGGCGGAGTCGAATGGAATCGTTCCCGGCTCCGGCTTTGAAGGAGACCGCCCAGCGAACGAGTTGTCCCCAGAAGCGGTGGTGATAACGGTCTCCCACACGGAACCGCCAGCGCCAGGTGCTGTCGAGACCAATCCAGATCACTTGCCCCGCGCCGACATAATGCTGAGCGATCAGCGCGTTCTCCCGTTCCGATTCAAGAGTCGGTGATTCTCCGGGAAACTGTCCTGTGGCCCAGACACTGGCTCCGCCACGAGCCCGACCGACAACTCCCCACGAGTGCCCCGGCAACTCTTTCCAGATTCGTCGCGACTCCTCCCGTTCCTGCGATAGCTGAAACATGGGAAGCTGCTCTCCATCCGGAGCGATGGACAGCCGGAACCCGCGCGATTCCGGGAGGCCGATCTGATTGGAAACATTCGGCTCAATTTCACGCGGTTCGGTAATCGGCAACAGGTCTTCGAGGAGCGTTCCCTGATAGGCAAACGGAACGAACTGTTTTCCTGCCGTGAGAACCAGCGTTCCCCCTTCGTCACGAAGATAACGATCCAGATCCTGCCAGTGTTCTGAGGACAGGTCATTCGGGGAAACATCCCCAATCAACACCAGATCGTATGTCGAGAACGGAGTCTGTTGCGACGGAACCGAAGCCACATTTTCCAGCTGATTCGGGAAGTAAGGTTTGGGAAGAATCCCAAGATAGGGCTGGTCGAACAGCACCTGATCCAGTGACACCTGCGGATCGCGTGACAGGGCATCACCCAGGTATCGAAATTCCCAGCGGCTCTCCCCGTCAATAACCAGCACACGGGCACGGTCATCGACAACATTGTACGCAAAATCGGCACTGTTATTATCATCCCGCGTTTCCTGCGGCGCCACATCCAGCCACAAACGAAATCGATGGCGCCCCACCTGTTTTTCAGGCAGAGTGAACTCCACTTCCGTCACCGCGGCAGTGGGAGTAATGGTCTGTTGCAGGGGAGCCTGATCCGGTGAATCGATTGCCTGTAGAAAGACGGTGACCGGTTCTCCTTCAAATCCGGATGTTTGCAGAATCGCCTTGATTCGTGGCTGATCGGTCAGAAAGACTGACTCCGGGTGATCCAGATGCAGCACCGCCAGATCGCGTGGGCGATGTTCCGATCCCACCAGCACCGTATGAACCGGAACTCCGAGTCCCTGCAAGCGCTGCACAAGTGCCGAGGCGGGAGCTCCGGTGGTGTCATGGCCATCACTGAGCAAGACAATTCCGGCCAGAGGAACCGAAGAGGACTCACCCGTCACCGGTTCTGCGAGTGTGACCAACCGGGACTGATTCCGATTCACGATTGATTCAAGACTGATAAACGGTTCCTGAAGTTCTTTCCCTGCGATGGGGGCGAGAGTCTCAGAGAGAACGGCAAATTGAAGTTGCGAGTTTCGTTCCAGTTCTTTGAGCAACGCCGACGAATTCTGTTGAAGGGTTCGTCGCATCATTTCCAGACGAGACAGAGACGATACTTCCTGAAGCTGTGACTTCAGATTTTCCTGTCGTACTTTCCCCAGTTGAGCCGCTTGTTCGGAATCAGACGTTTCGCCGGGATCGGTCCAGACAAGTTCCTGTCCGGCCTGTAAGTCGTCGATCCAGCGTTGTGCCCGGCCTTGAGATTCCTTTGTTCCAAATGTTCCCAGTGCCGACGCCCAGCGGAGCTTTTCCAGTTCGGTCCCCTGCAGATCGACCGTGTCCATGCTCTCCGAGACGTCCATGGCAATCAGAACACGATCGGACCGGACAGTCTCCTGCGACCAGCTCCAGACCGGTTCCATCAGAGTGAAAAAGAGAGCGAAGACCAAAGCCGTCCGGAGTGACAACAAGGTCAGTGCGAGTCGACGGGAAACGAGTTGCCGTTCATCCCGAAACAGAGAGACCATGGCCGTGACACATCCCGTCGCCAGCAGCAACACGGTTCCCCAGTACCAGGCGTTGTCTATGCTGTGAAAAGAGAGTGGACCACCGATCAGGCGGACCACACCGACCAGACCTCCGGCCACTGCCAGAAAGGCGACTGCGGCTCCGGCAACCCAGGTCCAGTGTTTCATCATGAGGTTGTTGAAGATGATTGCGTTTGCGTTGGGAGCCATGCTCATGTCGAGTCAGCAGCATGAGCATGCCAAACGAAATAGGGACGCCCATTCATGTTCGCCCTGCTGACGCGATGCGAGCATGTCACCCGTTCAATCCTGACAAACGCGTCAGAGAAAACCGGATCCAGACAAACTGTATGATCCCACTTCAGGATTTTTGCAGGACAACGTCGATTTTTCTTGTCCAACAGTCCCGTTTGTGAATTCTTCGAGCTAAAATTCTCGACAGACTTTCCCATCAACGGAAATAAATTCAATGAAAATGGCACTGGTGCCAGTGGATGGCGGCGAACCGATTCTTCTGGATAAAGCGATTCTGCTGCTAGGGCGCGGCGCAGAATGCGATGTCGTGGTTGCCTCCAGTCGCAAGGTGTCGCGCAAACATTGCTGTGTCGCCCGCATTGAAGACCGGTTCGTCATCCGTGACCTGGCCAGTATGAACGGCGTCCGCATCAACGACTCTCAGGTAAAAGAACAGGCCGTGCTCCTCGAAAATGATTTCCTGTGGGTCGGAGACGTCGGATATCAGATGGTCCCCTACCCCCGCATGCAACAGGTTCGAAAGTCATTTCAGAAGGCCATTGCCGCTGACATCCGTTCCTCCGCCCGACTTCCCGGCGGAAAGGCGATTGCCGATTCTGTTGAACTCGTTTCGGCCGCTCCTCCTCCGGAACGCGTGATTCCAGAGGAAGAAATTCTGGAACTGGACGACAGCGATATTCTGGAATGAGGGCGATTTCCGGGAGGGCGAAGCTCCTGCTGAGCCGCACGAAAGGTCATGCTTTCTATGGTTTGCGGCTCGGCGGGAGCCTCGCCCTCCCAAGCGATTTTTAATAAAGCGAAAGCCCTGGTCGCAAATCGCATGATGGCTGACCGCGTGCCGGTCTTCTGGTAAGATACCAGGCATGGAAGCCCCTGCCCCGTTTCGTCCGAATTATTCCCGCGTCTGGTTGATGTTCTTTCGGAACTCACTGGTGCGGGCGATGATGTTTCGTGGGCACTTTCTGATTGAAATGCTCACACAGACATTCTGGATCGCGGCCCAACTGGTCTTGTTTCAGATCATCTACGGAAAAGTCAGTCGGATTCAAGGCTGGTCGCAATACGAATACTTTGCCTTCCTCGCGACCGGAATGCTCATCAACGGTCTGGTTGAAGCGTTCTTCATGCCCAACTGTGCGAACCTGAGCGAGAAAATC
The DNA here is from genome assembly GCA_035556335.1 of Planctomicrobium sp. Lineage (GTDB taxonomy): Bacteria > Planctomycetota > Planctomycetia > Planctomycetales > Planctomycetaceae > Planctomicrobium. The sequence goes on from DATMFC010000105.1 coordinate 32,366, forward strand.
CGCACCGGCAGCATGGACTTCGCCATGCTCAAACCGATCGACACCCAGTTTCTGATTTCATTTGAAACAGTCGATTTTGCGATGATCAATCAGGTGGTGATCTCTCTGGGAATTCTTGGGTACTCTTTATGGTATCTGGGAGTGACGATCACCATTGTCAATGTGCTGCTGTACCTGCTGCTGGTAGTGATCGGTGTGATCCTGTTTTATTCCCTGATGATTACACTGGCGAGCACCAGTATCTGGATGGGGCGGAATCAGAGTCTGTATGAATTCTGGTTTTATATCACTGTTTTCGCTCGATATCCCCAGAATTTTTATCGTCAGGTTCAAGGGACAGAGATCCTCTGGTTTACCTTTTCTTTCCTGCTCCCGATTCTGCTGGTCGTCACCGTCCCGGCCCGGGTTCTGCTTGAGAAAACATTGGAACCCAATGCGATTGTTCTCGTCATCGCCCCGACAGCGACTCTGATCTGCCTGTTCATCTCCCGCAAGATCTTTAACTGGTCGCTGAAACATTATCGTAGCGCGAGCAGTTAAGAGTTGTACATAGGGTGCGTCCCGACGCACCCTGCAAGGCTGCACGGCGAATGTTATTGCTGACTTGCAGAACTACTTTTTTGACTTCTTCATCTCAATCAAAAACTCATTTTCTCCTTCCCCAATCAATTTGCTCAATTGCGAAGTGGCTGAACCTCGATACCTGGTTGGAATGTCTGCGGGATTTGGTGCAGGAGCTTCTCCGCCGTTCATATCCATTGCGGACTCCAAAGGCAAAGGAAGGACCGTGACGACATAATTTCCCACGGAGAGCCGGGAAATCTTGTACTTTCCGGCAGCATCGAGCTGCCCTTCTCCGCTTGATCCCGATAGTGCGTCATAGAAGCTCACCAGCCCCTCTGTCACGGGAGTTCCTTCAAATGTGACCGTTCCGGAAACCGTGCCTGTGGGACCGGCAGGAGAGCGGTGATCGCCGCAACCAACGATCATGATGATTCCCCCCACAACGCCACTCAAAATAGCCGCATTCCACCATCTGCTCATTTCCAATCTCCTGAATCAACATCACTCATCACGTTTGCCACGAATCGGCTGAAGAACATCTCCAGCAACAAACCTGTTAAGAGGAGAACATCCTGTTTGCGCACCGGTCTTCAAATTCATCAATGTAGAGGGGATGAATTTATCGCGTGCCACATGACAATTTGTCCCCTCAGTCCTCCTCCCCTGTCCCTGTTGAGAGTGACCGGAGAGGAGAGTTTTGATGACAACTGAAGTAGATTCTCAGTCGCGGCTTAGAATTCCCCGAGAACATTCCCGTCATCGCGATCCGAGAGATTC
>DATMFC010000106.1:0-16734 GCA_035556335.1 Planctomicrobium sp.
GTTCCCGGTGTCGCCAGTCGGAGTGTGAATACCCAAGTGGAAATGCAGTTCGGTGAAACCCTGATGATCGGCGGATTAATCTCGTCCAGAAAACGAGGAACAACTCACAAGGTTCCGTTTCTTGGTGAACTCCCCTGGATCGGAGCCGCCTTCAGCAAGAAGTCGCATCAGGTCGGGGAAACGGAACTGGTGATTCTCGTCACACCGCAAATGGCCGCACCGATGGCCTCGCATCAGGTTCCACAAGGCGGTCCGGGCCTGAATTCCAGTGATCCGACAATGCGGGAACTGTTCCTGGATGGAAACCTGGAAGTCCCGAACTTCGGCCCCGAATGTCCTGATTGCCCACCGAATGGGGACATGATCGTTCCACAGAATATGACTCCGATGATTGAGCCGGTTCCAGCAGTGACGGCCCGATCCCCCTCTTCCCGTTCCAGTTCTCATGGTAAAATACAACAGACAAGTGCCGAGCGGATTGTTCCTTCCGGGAAAGAGAAAGCACCGGACAGAGCGTTTCAGTCGGACCTGAATGAGATTCGTTCCAACAACAGAAGCAGTGTTGAGGTGAAACGATCCGGCAGTCAGCACCTCCCGGGGTTGATTGAGCCGCAATCGACAGCCAATCAACCGGCATCAGTAAATTACTGATCAACAAGAACCAAATCATAAGAACCAAACAAGTGGAGCAAGAAACAGGAAACAGGTCTTTATTCTGACCCCTGCCCCTGAATCCTGACCCCCTCTCTTCCATCTGGAGGTGACCTTTAAGATGAGCAACGTCCATCGCCTTGCCATCGTCGATCCTAACGACGCCTCGCGCAGTTCGATCAAGAATCTGCTGCTGGGAATCGACTCCGTCTGGCTGGAGGCGGAATGCGCGCGTTACGACTTTTTCGCCGACATCGTCAAACAGACTCAGCCGCAAATTGTTCTCGTTTCTCTGGACGCCGATCCACAACGTGCGTTGACTCTGGTGAGTGAAATCACCCGGGAATCTCCGCAGTGTCAGGTTCTGGTGATCAGCCGGTCTCAGGAAGGATCACTCATCCTTCAGGCCATGCGGAACGGTGCGAAAGAGTTCCTCAGCTCTCCCTTGAATCTCGATGATTTTCTGGCAGCGCTGGGACGTATTCAGTCTTCTGTCAAAGGAGGAGCCGGGCGGCCGCGCGGAACAAACGTCATCACCGTGGTCGGATCAGGCGGAGGGGTCGGCTGCACATCTCTGGCAGTCAATCTGGGCTGCGCCCTCGCGGTGAACAAACTCAACAGTGTGGCCATTATCGATCTGGATCTCTCGCTGGGAGATGCGGATGTCTGGCTGGATATCATCCCGGATTACACGATTCAGGATGTCGCGGATAACATCAACCGGCTCGACTTCTCGATGTTGAAACGGTCGTTGACTCAACATGCCAGCGGGGCATTCCTGTTGCCCCGTCCGGTTCATCTGGAAGCCCAGGCACCACTGAGTCCGGATGAACTTCAACGTGTGATTGCATTGCTCAAGGCGACGTTTACCCACCTGATCATCGACGTCAGCAAATCATTCTCGCCGCTTGATAAGGCCGCGATGGATGTGTCCGATCATATTCTGGTCGTGACGCAGTTGGACCTGCCCTGTCTGCGGAACGTCGTTCGAATCAATCAGTTTCTGGAAGATCAGGAACTCTCTGGAAAAGCCCGCGTCGTCGTCAACCGGGCCGGAATGGGAGACGCTCAGATCAGTCTCACCAAGGCACTGGAAACGATCGGTCGTGACGTCTACTTCCAGGTTCCCAACGAATATGCAGTGGTTTCGGAATCACGAAACAATGGAGTTCCATTAGTGACGGAATTCCCGAAAGCCAGGATTACAAAAGCGATTCAGCAACTGGCCCAGCAACTCGACAGTGGTCGTCAAACGACGGAACCTGCCGATGTCGAACGCCCGGAAAAACTCAAACGGAGCATCTTCGGCTTCCTCGGAGCAAAACAGTAAGCGATATCGTCACGAACAGGGAAGCAATGATATAGAGGAGGTAGGAATTAGGAGATAGGATTTAGGAAAAGACGAATTTCGGTTCCTAATTCCTACCCCCTAAATCCCTCTCTGGAAAAACAATTGCTTCTCTATGTAAATATCGGGTCTCGTCCCATTTCTCGTAGAACACCTTGCACAACAGATCATCAACTGGACTTTTGAAGATGTCAGATTCGGCTTCGACTGCTTACCGTCGCGTTGTTCTCAAGTTGAGTGGCGAAAGTTTTTGCCGCGAACGTGAAGGGGGCATCAGCATGAATGAAGTCACCGCAATTTCGCGACAGATCAAGTCGGTGGCAGAGACTGGTGTCCAGCTGGCCATCGTCGTCGGCGGTGGAAACATCCTGCGTGGAAAGCAGTTCTCACAGGTGAGTGCGGCCATTCATGCCTCGACCGCTCACTACATGGGGATGCTCGCGACAGTGATCAACGCACTCGCTCTGCAGGATGCATTGGAGAACGAAGGGGTGCCCACCCGCGTACAGTCGGCGATTCGGATGGAAGGGGTCGCTGAGCCGTTCATTCGTCGACGCTGTATCCGGCATCTGGAAAAGAATCGAGTGGTCATCCTCGCGGCCGGAACCGGCAGTCCCTTCGTCACTACAGACACCGCGGCCGCATTACGGGCCCGCGAGATTGGTGCCGACATCCTCATGAAAGCCACCAAAGTGGACGGCGTCTACTCCGAAGACCCGGCCAAGAATCCACACGCCGTCCGTTACTCGACGATTACGTTTCAGGACACGCTGAAACAGAATCTTCAGGTGATGGACGCCACCGCGATTCATCATTGCATGGAACACAATATCCCGATTCTTGTCTTCGATTTCGCCCGACAGGACAACATTCTGCGAGCCGTACGGGGTGAACGAATCGGAACCATCGTCCACAACGCCGGATCACCTGCCTGATCGACAGCGATTTTTTGAAAGACTCTTCTTTTTTGCAACTGCGGGACTTCGTTCGGGGTAGTGATCCCTGAACGAAGTCTTCGTGTGTTTCTGGGGCTTCGGCGGAAATGGTGTTATAATGCCATCTTCGTTCTGGCGATCTCATCATCCCCTATCTGTCAGTTGCATATGACTCGTTCTACTCTTCTGGTCGCGAGCTCTCTTGTTTGTGTCATTGTCGGGCTGAGTGGTGTTTCGCCGCAGGTCATGGCGCAGTCCGATGCCGTTCCTCCGTACTTGAAACAGTATATCGAGAAACCTGAGCCTGATTTTCGCTGGTCGCTGATCGAAACGACACAGGTGAATACCAGTAAGGTCTATCAACTGGAACTGGTTTCACAGAAATGGCAGGATATTGTCTGGAAGCATCCTCTCACTGTGTTTGAGCCGGAGAAAGTCCTCTACCCTCATCACATGATTCTGTTTGTGACGGGAGGCTCCACCGGAAAGAAAAACAAGCCGCACGAACAGCAAATTGGCCTGGGACTGGCCGAACTCTCCGGCGCTCGGGTGGCGATGTTGTACCATGTTCCCAATCAGCCTCTTCTGGGAAACCGGCACGAAGACGATCTGATCTCAGAGACCTGGCTCCGCTATCTCAAAACCGGCGATCCCGATTGGCCGCTCCTGTTTCCCATGGCGAAAAGTGCCGTCAAAGCCATGGATGCCCTGCAGGAGTTCTCTCGAAAGCAGTTTCAGACAGAGATTCAGGGATTCGTTACGACAGGTGCCTCAAAACGGGGGTGGACCAGCTGGCTCGTCCCGGCGGTTGATGACCGCGTCATCGGCACTGCGCCGATGGTGATTGACGTTTTGAATTTTTCTGCTCAGATGAAACATCAGAAAAAGAACTGGGGATTCTTCAGCGAACAGATCAGCGATTATACTACCAAGGGGCTCGTGACCGATGACGGCGTTCCTAATGGAGAACGGGAAGAAAAGCTCTGGAAGATGATGGATCCCTACAGCTATCGCCAGCAGGTGACTGTTCCCAAACTGCTCGTCGTCGGCGCGAACGATCGCTACTGGTCGACCGATGCCATGAATCTGTACTGGGATGATCTCTCTGGCGAAAAATATGCCTGCCGCATCGCCAATGCCGGGCATAATCTCGATGACGGAAAACTGAGCCAGAGTTTCGTCATACAGAACGTTGCGATCTTTTTCCGACATGTGGTCGAGAATAAGCCACTCCCACAGATTGAGTGGACATCAACCGGCGACGATAATCAACTGGGACTCTCAATCACCAGTTCCACCAAACCGATCACCGTCCGACTCTGGTCTGCCCGATCGGAGAATCTCGACTTCCGCAGTTCAAAATGGAAGGCAACGATTCTCACGGAATCCAACGGAACCTATACCGGTTCAACCGAACTGAAGTCGGGTGAGCATCAGGCCATATACGGAGAAGTCACCTTCGGAAATGAAATCGTCCCCTACTCGTTGTCGACGCTGGTCTATCTGAAGTGAATTATGAGAGAACCATGTGGCTTCGAGAACTGGGTGGCCCCGATTGCTCGCAATCGGGGCGGCACAGCCGTAGGAGGCCGCATGTCTCACATTCCTCCTGGTGGAGCCGAAAGACTCTCCTCCTGTGGCTTCGCACCCAGATTGCGAGCAATCTGGGCCACCCGATACGCTGCGTCCTTATTCCTTAGCATCACCTCGAGCAAAGATACTGGCCACATACTGCAAGACATCAGTCGCTGATTCTTCGTTATAGCCATAAGTTCGAATCAGCCGGTCTTTAACGATATCAATCTTGGCTTGCGTATCTTTGTCGACGACCTGTGAGACAAGACTTGTGAGCTTGATGGAATCCTTCTGGTCCTCGAACAGTTTCATTTCGAGAGCCTTTTGCAGACGCTCATTCGTCTTGTAGTTAAAGGTTTTCCCATCGATCGCTAATGCGCCGATGTAGTTCATGATCTCCCGGCGGAAGTCGTCTTTACGGGATTCCGGGATGTCAATCTTTTCTTCGATGGAACGCATGAGCCGTTCATCCGGTTGTTCATCTTCTCCGGTGAATCGATTCTTCACTTTCTCATGCTGCGTATAGGCTTTGACGTTGTCGATATAGTTCGAGCAAAGTCGGGTCAGCGCATCTTCATCGGCGGCGATGGCACGCTGCACTTCGTTCTTCACGATATCGGTGTATTCGTCTTTCACCACCGAGATCAGTTGACGATAATGCTCACGGATATCATCACTGCCGATCAGAGAATGATGCTTCAAGCCTGATTCCAGTTCATTCATTACCATGAACGGATTCAGGCTGGTCGCCTTTGTGTTCACAACCAGTGCGTTCGACAACTTGTCCTGAACGTATCGCGGAGAGATCCCTTCCAGCCCTTCGTGCTTGGTTTCCTTGCGAAGCTGCTTGATGTTTTCCGCCGTGAACCCCGGCAGGGACTTTCCGTTATAGAGTTTCATCTTCTGCATCAGAGTCAGTCCGTGATGCTTTGGTTGTTCGAGGCGAGTCAACACCGCCCACATGGCCGCGACTTCGACGGTATGCGGAGCGATATGTTTCCCACGAACCCGTTTGGGATGGTAACTCTTATTATAAATCTGCACTTCATCATTCAGAGTGGTGACATACGGAACGTCGATCTTAATCGTCCGGTCACGCAAAGCCTCCATAAATTCGTTGGACTGCAACTTCCGGTATTCCGGCTCGTTTGTATGTCCAATGATGACCGTATCAATATCTGTCTGAGCGAATTTCTTCGGCTTGATCTTATGTTCCTGAGACGCTCCCAGAAGATCATAAAGAAACGCCACATCCAGTTTCAGCACTTCGATAAATTCGATCATCCCTCGATTGGCGACATTAAATTCTCCATCGAAGTTAAATGCGCGCGGGTCTGACTCGGCGCCATACTCCGCAATTTTACGATAGTTAATATCTCCAGTCAGTTCGGTGGAATCCTGATTCTTTTCATCCTTCGGCTGGAATGTGCCGATTCCGACCCGGTCTTGTTCAGACAGAAAGACCCGCTTACAGACGACCGTCTCAACGACTTTTGTCCAGTCTCCATCGAATTTCTCAAGCCGCTGCTGGAAGTACCAGCGGGAGAGAGGACAGACCTGTCCTTCGATTTCGATGTCATAACTATGTCCGGTGCGTCCCTCATTCAGGCTGGCGGCCACATCGGCCCGGGCTTCATTGGGAATCAGCAATAATGGATCACAGTTCATAGGATCCCAGGTGATGCTGCCATCTTCTTCTTTCCACCCGAAGGTGTAGATCGCCCCTTCATCGGTCCGCGCATACCGTTCCAGTCCGCGCTTTAAAAGTCGGGCGATTGTGGACTTGGAACTTCCGACCGGGCCATGCAGCAGCAGGACACGACGTTCCGTCCCATACTTTAATGCCGCCGATCGGAATGCATTCACAAGTTCCATTAAGGTTTGAGTGAGGCCGAAGATGGCGTCTTCGCCGTTGTTGTGCGGATCGTCGAAGAACCGGTAGCGAACCTGGTCTTTCTGGCCTTCAACGGGATATTGCCCGTCAGCCATGACCATGTCATACATCCGCTGATAGGCAGTGCGGACAATGCCGGGATGGCTACGGACCAAGTCCAGGTACTCGGCAAACGATCCATGCCAGTGAGTGTGCCGGAACTGGTCTTTGTCCTGACGGACGGAGAATTGAGCGAGCAGTGATTGTCCTGATGTCATACTTCATGACCTCCGACTAGGCCCTGATATCAGGACCGGGCCATCAGGAAAAACGGAGCGTGCCGAAGTTCAGCACCCGATTCCTCCTGAGAAATTTCGGAACGCTGCCATTCAGGATCAAGCAGGTGACCTGATCATAAATGGATCTGAATTCAAATGGTCTTTCATGCCAGCGATCGGCTGAAGACGACGTTTCCTCGAATCGATCTATTTTCCCGACGCGGATAGAGTGCTCAGCAAGTTGACCACCAGGTGGTCAGGAGAAAGAAAGGAACCGAGGACGGTAAATCGTCCATGGCCAGATGCTGGATTGCCAAAGGAACGGAAAGAGCGCGGCTGGCGAGATGTCTGGAACGGTTTCCATTCACCCGTTAAGTCAACCGTCACACAATCTTGTATGGTATGTCGCGATGGTGTGACCAGTTGATCTTCACCCAACCTTTATTATCACGTGATCACCATCTACGGCAAGATCAGTTCTGCAATGAGGACTTGCTTCTGCGGAAGAAGGGGGCAGGAACTCGTTTTTGGTGGTCTCAATTCTGATCATTTCTTCTCTGGTTCCCTTGTGTGGAACGGCAAAAGGTGCCGGAGAGAATCTGGCCCTCTCATAGACCTGTCGCTCGGCTTTCAATCAATCTCCCACAAAACAAAGGACTTACAGAATGTACGGGTCTGATTCGTGAGATCTGTGGTGATGGTTCCGTATTGTCGGTTTTGCGAGAGTTGCGATAGGGTTGCTGCAGAACAGTTCGCACACATGCCTGCGATACATTTCTCTTTCAATCATCCTGTCCGACCATAATGAGATCCCAATGAGACACCGGTTCCTGTTGCTCGTTGCGATGACTGGCCTGATGACGGGTTGCACAATGATGCAACATGCCGCTCCGCATCAGTTGTGGAAGCTGAATCGACAGAAAGCTCCTACCAGTGAATCCGCTGACGGTTACTTCAGTCTTCCGGCAACCCCCTTATCGCATCAGCCTGGGGGGTGATCTCCAGATTTCCTTTCTGCGGGTGATCAGTAATTTTCGTCTCGGCCTTCCTCATTTAAGTTTGCGCTCCTCTTCAGAAAAATCACCATGTTTGAACAGCGTCCCCGTCGACACCCGGTCCAGACGTTTCAGTTTTGGTTTATCGTGTTGTTCAGCTTCGGGATTGTCACTGCCTGGAAGCTTGATCTGTTTCTTCAGACAGAACCGACACAGACTGCGATGGAGGAGGAACCGATGCCTCCCCCCCCACGGTCCCTGGTCCAGCGATCAATCGAAAGCGTGACGCCCGCCTCCCCAACAGACGTGGCTCTTGTTCAGACAGAACCACAAATCATGGCCGTATCCGAACAAGAAGAAATGGCGCCTCAAAAGAACGTTGTTCAAGCCAGTCAGGCCCTGCCTCCCCCCGATCGGGAGATTGTTCGAACCGCTTACGTCCGACAGATTCCACACGAAACGGAATCGGCATCAACCGTTTCTGCTCACCCTGCATCCGTTGGGAACATTCCTCAACATCAGACCGCGCTCAAGCCGGGACCTGCTTCCCAGGAAGGGATTGATCTTTCAGAAGCAGAACGATTGCAGGCAAGTGGACAGGATGTCGAGGCACTCCGTCTCTACTCACGCTGGTACTGGACTCAGACGGAACAGCGCGCGAAGTTTCAGAACCGCATGAATCTGCTGGCCGCCCGAGTTTATTTTCAGCCGGAACCCCACTACCTGGCCCCGCATACCGTTCGTTTTGGTGAACGACTGGAAACCGTCGCCGACCAGTATCAGGTGACTCCACAATATCTGCAGCGATTAAACCGCATCGACCCGACACAACTTCGCACTGGTCAAACGTTGAAAGTTCTGCAGGGTCCATTTTCTGCTGTCGTCGACCTGAGTGACATGGAACTGACGGTTCACGCCAACGGGTACTATCTGGTCAACTTTCGTGTCGGCCTGGGGAACGATATGCAGCTTCCCCCCGGTCGATATCGAATCTCGGAAAAAACAATGGCTCAAGACGGATCCGGTTCACGATGGCTGGCGCTGTCGAATGAAACAGGAAGTTTAAATCGTCAGGGAATTCATGGAACAGACGATCCATCACTCATCGGACAGACTGGATCTCCCGGATGTATTCGCCTTTCCCATCGCGACATCGATGCCCTGTTCGACCTGCTGATCGTTGGCTCGGAAGTCGCCGTCAAGCAGTAACGGTCATTGGTCAATAGATCCGCTGTTTCCCCACCAGTTCATCAGTTCACGGAAGGGCGGAGTAAACTTTTCCGGGTGAGCCTGCACGTCCTGCCAGATTTGATGAGGAGATGAAAGAAGGAGTTCCTGTATTTCTTCAGGATCCGGAATGGGTGTGTCGTCGGTGGTCAGGAAGTAGAGCGCCGTGTGTTCATAGGCTGTTGCTTCCGAGGCGGACAGTTTGGTGGCAAATCGTAGCTCACCAGTCAGTCCCAATTCTTCCCGCAATTCACGAACGGCCGCCTGTTCATAGCTTTCTCCCGCATCGACATGACCGGAGGCGGATGAGGTCAAACAGAGTGGAAACTGATCCTTGCCCGGCGAACGCAGATGCAGATACATCTCTTCTTCACGAGGTTTCCAGACCCAGATATGAACCGCCCGATGCAGCAGATTTCTGGCATGAACCACGGAACGAGCTTCCTGCCCGATCACCTGATCCTGTTCGTCACAGACATCGAATTGTTCTTCTGTCATTGGTTTGCCTGCAAAGAAATCGGTCGCCTGACTCAATATACTGAAGACGCAGGGCATTTACTTGCTTTAAAGAGCAACGCTTTCCTTTGGTTGTGGCACGGCAGGAGCCTCGTTCTTTCAGAACATTCTCAGATTTCCGCAATATTGAGAGAGTTGAACTTCGACTTCCTCAGATGTTCCCGGAGTTTTTCAATTGCTCTCAACTGAAGCTGACGGACTCGTTCTTTGCTTAAACCGATTTGATCCGCAATCGCTTTCAACGTCGCTTCCGGCTTTCCCTGTAATCCGAAACGACTGGTGAGAATCAACCGTTCCCGAGAAGTCAGACAGTCGTCAAAGCGGTTGATGAGCCAGTGGGCGAGCCGAGGGTCGACAGGGGATTCGGTCACTTTGTCAGCCTGACATTCCGCCAGAACCTCTGGAGGAGTCAGTAACTCACGCAGGTTTCGACGCTGTTTTCGTTTCAGTATTCGGAAGAAATGTCGTTGAATTGCATGAGTGGCGTAGGTGCTGAAGCGGAATCCCCGTGAGTAATCGAACTTGTCGATCGCGTTGATCAGAATCAGGTTTCCGTCGCTGACCAGTTCCTCGAAGTCGATGCCGGACCTTGAGAATTTTCTGGCGAGCGAAGCGACAAGTCGCACGTTCGCCTCGACCAGCACCGTTCTCGCGGCATCCGCAAGACGCAACCAGCCGTCGATTTCACCAGCATCCCCCCTGTCACAACGGGGCGTATCGATTTCGAGACATTTTGTTTGAACTCCCGCGACAAGAGATTTGAAGAAGTTGTATCGTCGAAAGTAGTGTCGTTCTCCCGCTGCAGTGAGCAAGAGCCCGTCACGACTTTCCTCTTCCCTCCCCGAAGGATTTTCACTTTTGGGGGAGTGAAAAAGTGGCCCGGATGTCTGATCAGCCAGCATTTCGGGCGTCAATCGTTCAAACTCGTCAGAAGGAATGAACGTGACCGAACGGTGAGAAATCGGGAACGATTTCACCGGAAAAGTGGAATTTTTCGAGAATTCGGGACAAATGGCGATCATGAATCAGCTCCAATTCGTTCATTCCGTTCATGTTTATAGGAGCTTCTGGCTGTCTTTGCAATGAAAAACGTCCAATTCGTTCAAATGTGTCGCTTTTGTTTGAAAGGGCACGAAATCCGCTGATCCGCAAAGGGCGTGGAGCACAGAGATCGCCCAGATGGTTTCGTAAGGGAGAACGGAATCTGTCGTAAGTTCAATGATATTTTGCATTAAGATTCGAAGAATTCGTCGGAACCATTTTGAAAGGTTTACAAAGCTCCTTGAATTTTATGGCCGCCGTCGGGATACTGAGAATTCCTGACCGATCCGGTCATGTTTCGCTCGCATGTTGAAATCCTTCAACATTGAGAGTGAATTTGTTCACGGCGATAAGAACTGCTGACAAAACAAACCCCGATCCCCGCGGAAAGGGTTCTCATGGTTTGAGATGTTTTGTTCGCGGCTCCAAACAGTCCTGAGGTTTGCTTCTTTCAGTCCTCGAGTCGGAACAGTTCGCATGATGAAATCGAAAGATCTGGAGCAATTCCGGGAATTGCTGGTCTCTTTACAGGCTCGTTTACAAGGGGATGTTCAAGCACTCTCCAGCGGAGCACTGGGCTCTGCAACCGATTCCAAAAGTCCGACTCATATGGCGGAACTGGGAACGGAAACGTATGAGCAGGACTTTTCACTTCGGATCATGGAAAGTGATCAGGAAGTTCTCAAAGAGATTCGTGATGCCCTGAGACGAATCGACACCGATACTTATGGAATTTGTGAAGGGTGCACCGAAATGGGGCGTCCTCCTTCAAAATGCTGGATTCCCAAAACCCGGCTCAAGCACATTCCTCACGCTCGACACTGCGTCAGTTGTGCTGAAAGCCTGGAACGACAATTCAGCTATTGAACTCAGAAACGATCCGGAAAGTCCGATGACGCACAATATGCAGTATGAGAATGCAGTATGAGAATGCAGTCTGAGAGCGATGCAATGAGCATTCGACCTCGCCGTGACACCGACATTTCCGGATAGATTTTTAATTCCTTTTTCAAACCTGAAGACATGCGGCTTTGGTCGCATGTCTTTTTTTGTGTGGCCATGAACTGTTGCAATCAGCAACAATGAAGAGGATGTTTCATTTTCAGTCGCCATCTCTTCAAAAACAAATGTTGAACAAAATAATGGTTAACGTTTGAACAACAGGGGGAAATCGGATTTCTCAATGGAGGAATGGTTTCGTTACAGTTCATGACACATCGGTTCGTGAAGCATCATTGGGCATGATACCACCATGATTGATCTTCCATTTGTCTTGAATTCATTTCAACTCGCCATCGAACGCAGGCGCCATGCCGAGACGCAGCTGGCGGAGTTGCAGCAGGGACTCGATCAGGAAGAAACGACCCGTCGTCAGCGACTGGATGTTCTTCTGGAAAAACAGAACCAGGCACTTGCAACGCTCCAGTCGAAGTACGACAGCACCCTGGCCAGTGTCACGAACCATTTTCAGTCACAGCTCGAAGCGATTGACCTGTCTCATCATCAGCGCCTCAAGGAGATTGTTGAAACCGCCCGGCGTGAGCAGGAGCAGTTGGAACGACAGAAAGAAGACAGCACCTGGGTCGTTTCCTCCATTCTCGATGACACCGCGGAAGACAGTCCCGCCCGGGAGTACGAACGGTTCAAAGCTCTGCTTCTGAAATCGCGGGAAGAGCAATCCAGCGAATGGACCGCCTTGAAAGAAACCGTTTCACAATTATTTACCGAACGGGGCTGGACCGGAACCGCAACACCGATTACCGAACAGCCATCCCGCGAACGGGAAGTGCTCGCGGCCCGATTCAATAACGCCGCCAGTGCCACTCGGGCGTCGGTACGTCAATTGAATTCACTGCTGATTCCCCAACTTTTCGCCGGATTGCGGATCATTCCGGTCGCATTGTTCTTTCTTGTGATCATGGCCTCTCCGGTCTTCTTCTTTGTTGATCCTCAACTGGCTGGAGTCACTGGAGAACGGTTTCAGACATCATGGATTGTCATTTCCGCCGTTGCCGGAGCGATGGGAAGCGTTCTGTTGTCGATCATCCTGTTCTCACTCGGCTCGATGCGTCAGTCTGAGGTGATGAGTCAGATTCAGTCCCATCTTGCGGAAACCGAATGGGCTCATCTGCACTGGCTGAAGCTGGCCAAAGAGCAGGCGATACAACGACAGAAAGAATTCGAGTCACAACAAAAATTGATCGAACGAGACCGCACAAAGTCGCTTCAGCGGTATGAAAGTACGCATCGTGATCTGAAGGTCCAAATTGAACAGGAGCGGGAAACACAACTGGCTGCCGAGAAAGCCAGTTATCAGGCGTTACATGCGAGTGTCATCGCCGAACAGCAGGCCGAAGTGGAACAGTTAAATCGTTCCCATTTGCAGAATCAACAGGCGATTCAGCAGCAAGGGGTCGGAGAGATCACCGCGCGGCAGGAAGAACTCGATCGATACGCTTCGGAGCAACGCCGAACGAGGCAGGAGCAATGGGCCAGGCTGCGCAGTGAATGGACTCAGGCGTATCAGTCGCTCGATGATTCCATTCGTCAGGAACTGGAACATGACAGAAAACAATTTCCTGCGTGGTCAGATCTGGCCGATTCGACATGGACGCCGCAATCACAGATTCCCGACCGCATTCGACTGGGAAGCCATCACCTTGATCTGGCGAACTGGGAAGGAGCACTCTCGGAAGATGCCCGACTTGCTCCACGCACATCGCAGTATGCTGTTCCGGCACTTCTTCCCTTCCCCAGGGCTGCATCGGTTTTGTTTTCCTCACCGAATGCGCAGGCCCGGGAACAGGCGATTCACGGTCTGCAAACACTGATGCTGCGACTGCTGACGTTACTCCCGCCGGGAAAACTGAGATTCACTATTATCGACCCGGTGGGACTCGGCGAGAGTTTTGGTGGATTCATGCATCTGGCCGATTACGACGAACTGCTGGTCACCAGTCGCATCTGGACTGAGGCCAATCAGATTGAGTCCCGTCTCGCCGATCTCACCGAACATATGGAGAACGTTCTTCAGAAGTATCTTCGCAACGAGTTTCAGACGATCGAAGAATACAACAAATCCGCCGGTGAGGTTGCCGAGCCGTATCACTTCCTCGTGATCAGCGACTTCCCGGCCAAGTTCAGTGAAATTGCCGCACGACGCCTGGTGAGTATCGTCAACAGTGGCCCGCGCTGTGGGGTGTATACACTGATGAATTACGACCCCGGCAAGCAGCTTCCGAATAACTTTACTCTGAAAGATATTCAAAGCCGGATGACGCAACTGGTCTGGAAAGATCAGGCGTTTCACTTCACCGATCCGTCCATGAAGAACTGGCCGGTTACCATCGATTCCCCGCCGCGTCCGGAAGAGTTCACGACCATTGTCAAAGCCGTTGGCGATGCGTCGAAGGATGCCCGTCGCGTGGAAGTCTCCTTTTCCCGAATCACTCCGTCTGCGGATCAGGTCTGGACGGGAGACAGTCGCTCGGAACTGACCATTCCTCTGGGGCGTGCCGGAGCGACAAAGCTGCAGATGCTCCGACTCGGCAAAGGAACGTCTCAACATATGCTGGTGGCAGGAAAGACAGGCTCAGGGAAGTCGACCTTTCTGCATATTCTCATCACCAATCTGGCGCTGTATTACGGGCCGGATGAAGTGAATTTCTTTCTGATCGACTTCAAGAAAGGGGTCGAGTTCAAGGACTATGCCACGCATCAGCTTCCACATGCTCAGGTGATTGCCGTTGAGAGTGATCGTGAGTTTGGGGTCAGTGCGTTGCAGCGGCTTGGCGACATTCTTCAGGAACGGGGAGAACTTTTCCGTCGGCATGGAGTGCAGGACATCGCAGGCTATCGCAACACCACAAAACAGCCGCTCCCTCGAATTTTGCTGGTGATCGATGAGTTTCAAGAGTTCTTCATCGAGGATGACAAGATCGGTCAGAATGCGGCGCTCCATCTGGATCGACTCGTCCGGCAGGGGCGGGCCTTCGGGATTCATGTCATTCTCGGATCACAGACGCTGGGAGGAGCGTATTCACTTGCCAGAAGCACCATGGGACAAGTGGGAGTTCGTGTCGCACTGCAATGCAGTGAGGCGGATGCACATCTCATTCTGAATGAAGACAATACCGCCGCCCGCCTGCTCACCCGACCGGGAGAAGCCATCTACAACGATGCCAATGGAATGCCGGAAGGGAACCATCCGTTTCAGATCGCATGGATCACCGATGCTCAACGGGAGACGGCACTGGAGCAGATGCAGGAACTGATCCGGCGTGAGCAGAAAGTGGTCGATTCACCGATTGTTTTTGAAGGGAACATTCCGTCCGATTTGCGATTGAACCGGAATGTGTCGACACTGATCGACCAGTACGCGACGAGAGAATCTCCCGTTCTGAGCCCAACCATCTGGCTGGGGGATGCCGTTGAAATTGCTCCACCGACCGCATTGACATTCCATCGTCAGAACGGAAATCACATCCTGCTGGTGGGGCAGGATGCAGAAGCAGCACAAGGGGTCATGACCGCCGCCGCCGTCACACTGGTCGCGTCCCTCTCTCCGCAGCAGGAACAGAATTCTCTCTTCGTGCTCGACGGCAGTCATCTTGGAACCCCGGAAGCAGACAACTGGGGAGAGATGACCACTCGGTTCGCGTCTGATATGCGTCTGGTCCGGCCGAACGATACAGGCCTGTTTCTTCAGGCGATGACCGCAGAACTGCAACAGCGTGAGGAATCACAACAGACCGATGCTCCGCCGTTGTTTCTGTTCATTTTCAATATCGCGAGATTTCGTGATCTGCGAAAAGTGGAAGATGACTTTGGAATGGGAAGTTTCGGAAGCAGCGAACCCAAACCGGTGGAACCGGGAAAACTGTTTGCGGACATTCTCACACGCGGACCGGCTGTCGGGATGCATGCCGTCATCTGGTGCGACTCGAACAACAACGTCGATCGCTGGTTCTCGCGTCAGACATTACGGGAACTGGAAATGCGGATCGCCTTCCAAATGAACGCCTCCGACTCCAGCAACCTGATCGACTCCCCGGCAGCCTCCCGTCTTGGAAATCATCGCGCATTGCTCTATCGCGAAGAGACCGGAACAACAGAAAAGTTCCGCCCGTATGGTGTCCCCCCACGCGAGTGGCTGAAGTCGGTTTATCAACGCATGCAAGCCAAAACCAACAACATCACGGATCTGGAAGAGTTTTCGATTTCGTAGGACGAAGTAAATCATGGGCAGTTTTGTCAGTGGCTTTCAGTTTAACCTTCGCACTTTTTGATTCAAAAAGAAGAGGAGACTCACGCAAAGGCGCCAAGGTGCAAAGATCAGTATCAACCCGTTCTCTGTGATCGTTTCGTTTAGGACAACCCGGCTCCTTCAACAGCAACAAAACAAGAGCAATCCCGTTTCCTGAACATCGTTAGGAGTCATAAATGCGCAGTTCTTTTCGGCAGATTTGTCTCCTCGGTGACTTGAAGTGGGAAGCCATGAATTCACGGACATCTTTGAGACAAAAACTCTTTGCGTCCTGGCGCCTTTGCGTGAGATCCCATGTCACAATCTGCTGATGAGTTATCCCGTTCATCGAGTCCGTTTCGACCGGTTGTGATTCAACGTGTTGATAGAGCCGAGTCGCAGAGTCTGGCCGATCTGCTGGCGGTGGAAGAACCGATGGAAATTCGGTTGAGTTACGTTCGACAGAAGCGACGTCGACAACGAACGGTCGCTGTCACGATGCGTACTCCCGGACATGATCGGGAACTGGCTGTCGGATTTCTGCTCACCGAAGGAATCATTCAGTCCCCGCGTGACGTGCTGGCGGTTTACTCCTGCCGGAACGGAAATCGGGTCCGCGTGCATCTGCGTGATGAAGTCGTTGTTAACTTCGATCGTCTGCGACGACACTTCTATACCAGTTCGAGTTGCGGAGTTTGTGGAAAGACTTCTCTGGATGCGGTCCAGTCGTGCGTCCGTCTTTCTCTTCCGGCAGACAGCCCTCAAGTTTCCGCCGACGTGATTCATTCTCTTCCTGCGAAACTCCGCGCGGCGCAAGCGGTGTTTGAACAGACAGGTGGACTTCACGCCAGCGCTCTGTTCAGTCCGTCAGGAGAATTGCTTTCGCTTCGAGAAGACGTCGGGCGACACAATGCACTGGACAAGCTCATCGGTCAGCAATTGCTAATGAAGAGGTTCCCACTCGCCGACTGCATCTTACTCGTGAGCGGTCGGGCCAGTTTTGAACTCATTCAAAAAGCGGTGATGGCCGGAATTCCAATCCTTGCCGCT
>DATMFC010000107.1:0-9672 GCA_035556335.1 Planctomicrobium sp.
GACTTACGGGCGACGGAAACGGAAACAGAAGAGAACTTGAAGTGCGGAATTCATTTTGAAACGCTCCACAAAACAAATTATCAAATTTTGATCTGTCGTCAAGATGCCTGAGGAGCTTTTTCTGTGGAAGAAATACACCACGGCTTTTGTCGCGAGGTTGGTACCGGGGGCCATGCGCACATCGCGCCGGCAGGGTGAACATGAATGGGCTTGCCATATGAACTCGCCGGCACCTGCTGCTGGCGCTACAGGAACAGGACACCCTGATTTTACATCATTCTAACGCCAGTTCGTTTTCGTCACTCACTATGCGCTGCGGTGGAACGGACGCCGAGGCTGCGTAAATAAGCATACAGATCGGCATAGTCCTGATCCGAGCAGCCGTTTAGCAACCCTTCCGGCATGAACGAACGTGTCATCGGACGCTTGTCTTCGATCTCATTCGCCTCGATCCGATACGTCTGACTGTTGGCGTCGCGCAACACCATTCCGTCGAGCCCTTCATAGGCCACCATTCCGGATCGCAGGTGACCATCAGTCGTCATCACCTGAACTCCCTGATAACGGACCGGAACATCCTGACTTGGAAAGACGATCGCGGTGAACAGATCAAAGTGAGAGAACCGTCCTGCGACTCCTGTCAGATCAGGGCCGAGTGCCTGACTTTGTCCATGACACTGCGCACAACTGCGGTTCTGAAACAGTCTGGCTCCGTTCAGAGCGTTCCCCTTCTCCCACGCAATTCCGGAGAGTCTGTTCTTCAGGTCTGCGAGTGAACCGGCATCTGTCGGCAGGCTCTCGGCAAATTCCTTCGGGAATTTCTGTCGCACCACTTCCAGCCATTGATCGATTGCGGCCTGTTGTGGATCTCCGTCCTTGCCAAGAATGTAGGTGTCTGGAACACGAAGGTTCCGGCGGAGAAGTTCCACCGTCTGATCCCGAATCTGCCGTTCATCGCCGGTGTTCCCCATCTTGCGAATGGTTCTGGCAAGTGCCACATTTTCCGCTCCGTCCGCACTGGCCGAGAGGAAGTGCATCGCTTCCACACTGAGCTGCATTGTCTCCACTGATCCGGAGTCGATCCCGGCAAGGAAATAGGCACGGTCCTGTTCATCCGGCTCGCTGGCCAGTGTGGTGAGAATGGCTCCGCGCAGGGAAAGGTCTTCAAATTTACTGCGGAGAAGTTTGTTCAATATCGGGCTTCCGGTCGCTCCGAGGAGATAGACCAGATCGGGGGACCATTCGTAGTCGGGGTCTTTCAATGCCCGTTCGAGAAAGACACGTGCCGCCAGATTCAGTTGCTTGACGGGGGTCAACTGCACGAAGGGGACATGTTTCGGGTGCCCGAGCAAGGGGGAGTTGAGCAGCGCCATCGGCAACTCACGATCCCGTTTCACCAGATCGTCGCACATCTCGAGGATGCGGTCGTTCCAGTGGCTGTCCTGTTGCAGTTTTCTGGCGTCGATTTTCAACTGTAAATTCAGGATCGCATCGGCAATGGCAGTCGACTGCACATGAGTCCGTTCCGCAGGGAGACGGGCGAGGACGATCAAGCGGTGAATGTCATCAACCGGATGGCTTTGTGCTGTGATCTGTTCAAGCACCCGTTCCAGAAACATCGAGTCTTCCGGCTGGATCATCGCGATGACCCGCTCGATCTCCTTGTTCAGCAATTCAGTCTGTGTCGGGTAGACCGAGAGCAGGTCATTCGCCAGACGTTTCATTTCATCAGTGCGGGCTGAAAGGTCTTCCTGCGATTCGTAACCCTGAAAGACATCTGTCAGTTCGCTCTCTTTTGGAACGACGTCTCCGAGTCCCAGTTGCAGGACGCGAACTCCTTCCAGTTTCAGGCGATCGTCGTTCTTCCCCTTCAGAAGCCGCACACCGATATCAACCGCATAAGATGAAAAGCCTTCGCTCCGCTTGGCATAAGATGCCGCGACGGGAATCGCGGCGTTCCAGTTCTCCTTGAATGCGATCATGGCCATGCTGTGGACGGTTTTCTGGTCGGCGCGCATCAGCACCCGCATTGCAGACTGTCGTACAAGTTGATCAGAGTTGGAAAGCTGACCGGCGACCGGGATGACGAACTCTTCGAGTTGTTCGAGGGAACCTCCCTGCACGGCTTCCATCGCCGCACGCACGACACTGGCATCCGCATCTTTGAAGAACGGTTCCAGGGTCCGGGCATTCGGGGTGGCGGCCTGAGTTCGTCCCAGTGACCATGCGGCTCGACTGCGAATCAAAGGTTCCGCGTCTCTGGCCAGTTGTGCCGCGATATCTCCGCCAATTCCGTTGTATTTCTCAGTCAGAATCTCGATGGCCCGCACACGTTCACTGACAGTTCGACGGGAATCGACGGCAGCGTTGACGAACTGTTCGCTGGACAATTCTTTGGCCACCGGTTCCCAGACGCGACGGGACCAGCTACTGAGTGGTTGAGGTGCCCGTAAGCAGAGATTCAGTTTCTCGGTCGATGTTGTCGGCGATCCTGAACCGCCCGGCCAGGGCTTTGATTTCGGGTTCTTCGTCACAGGACGAACGCAATACACACTCCCATGTGTTCCGCGTCCTCCAACGCAGACATACAGTTCCCCTTCCGGTCCGATTTCAATGTCCGTCGGCGCGAAGCCATGCTGCCCGATCGGAGTGATGAATTCTTCCGGTTTCCCCTTCCAGGTGCTTCCGTTCTGCTTCATCGGAACGACATAAACCCGGCCGAAAGTCCAGTCCTGAACAAACAGCGCACCATGGTAGCGATCGGGAAACGCAGTATGTCGATAACTGACGACACCGGTTGGAGAACCGCGTCCGAAGGAAGTCACGACAGGAGCGGCATCAAAGAAATAGTCAGGTCGAATCCAGTTGTTTGTCACCCATCCCTGATGCGATCCAGGCAACACATGAAACAGCTTGGTTGGTTGATAAGCAGGCAGGCTCATCACGTTCTCGCCGTCGCTGTCGAATGCAAAGAGTTCCCCTGACGGATTGAAATCGAAGTCATAGGCGTTGCGAAAGCCATGAGCAAAGATTTCTCCTCCGGAAAGATCCGGCTTCAACCGCAGCAGAACTCCCGCGTGTGGCTTCGTGACGGGAGACGTTGGAAGCCCGGCATAACGGGGATTCACTCCCGCGGTATTTCCGGCGATGATGTACCACCATCCGTCCGGTCCTTTGCGAATGGCGTGAAGATCATGTTCGCTTCCGGTTTTGACACGCAGAAACACATCCGGCGGACCGTCGGCTTTGTCGTCCCCGTTCCGATCGCGATATCGGATCAGTCCTTCTCCTCCGGCGCAGATCAGGTCACGGCCCACAAAGAACATCCCCTGGGCGCCAGTGGCGAGATCAGAAACCAATGTCTCGGCGCGATCGGCAACCCCATCCTGGTCGTCATCAATCAGAATTTTGACCGAGCCCGGTCCGGAAACAACGACCCGTCCCAGTGAGTCGAGCGTCATCGAATGAATATCGTGAGCCAGGTCATCCCCGGCAAATCGGGTGATCGTAAAGCCTTCAGGAACCTTCAGTCCCAGTGTTTCCGAACGTCCTGCGTCCTGAGCATGCAATAACGAAGCAACGCCAGGAACAGAGATTCCCCACGCCAGCAGGCAGAGTGAGCAGAGATTGATTCGGAATCCGTTCCGGTTCCACGCCGTCATGAGAATCCATTCCCCGTTTCGGTGCTGCTGATCAGGTGAACTTAGAGCCGCAGCAATCGTTCAAACATTTTTTCGGATGATACGATCGACCAGACAATCCTCTTGTTCCGTCATGGGATTGCGGCCAGTTTAGTTGTGTATCAATGCAATATCATAAGCGGAATCCGAAAAACGAGGCAATGCGGCTTATTACCGCAGTTTCAAAAGATTCAAGGGTGCATGAAGCACGAACATTTGTCAGAGATAATGGTGCATTCCGCAACTCCGCCTCAAAAACAGTGTGTGGTTTCCATCAGGACAAAACTTCGTGCGCAATGCACCGCCACTTCAGGAGTTGCTGCATGCACCCTACCAGAAGTATGAATAATCCAGGCTATTGGAGCTTCAAACCTGTCAGGACAGAGTGGTCACACCACTATTCGTCACTTGTGGATTCTGGGGCGAGCAGGTGGAAATGGGTTTCAATGGCCAGAAGTGCCCGTCGGACCTGTCCGGCTTCTGTGGCGCGAACCGGGACGACAACACGGCCATTCGATAATGGCAACTTCCACTCGAACCGACCGGTGGCCGGGTCGACCACAACATCACGATCATCCACAAGAATTCTGACACCACATCGGGTTTCCCCGTTCAACACAAATGTTCCCTGAACCGCTAACGGCGGGGGATCACCGGAGTCCGATTCCTCGCCATTGGCAGGGAATCCCAGCAGGCTCCCCGACCTTCGATGCAAAAGTTGCTGATTTCGTGTGAATGGGCTGGAGTGCAGCAGCGAAAAAAAACGGTTCTTGCCGAACGCCATTCCCAGTTCGATCTGACAGATCAGACAGTCGGCGGGAAGATGAACAAACCATTCCAGTCCCCCCTCAGGGATGTCGATCTGCATTAGAAGGAATTTACTGGGAGGAGCCGATTCCCCCTGATCAATGCGGTGAACTCGAAGAACACGACGATGCCCATGCATCTCGCGCCCCATGGCGGATCGCGCCCGATCGGCGGTCTTCTGACTCACGTTCCAGGCAACATGCAGCCAGCGGTCTCCCACTTCTTCGACATGAAACCGATCGTTCTCTTCATCGGGATGGGGAGCAGCAGCCCCTCGGTCGAGACGACCTGACGCCGTTTGCGAGTTCTCGACTTCCGAACTGACACGTCCATTCGCCGGTGAGACGGCCTTCTGTCGACGATTCCCCATAAGCATCTCCCATACCAAGTGTTTCCCATCATCAGGAATTCTGTTCCCAAATGAAAGCCCAAGGGGTCAATCAGGGTTTCCATGTGGAGCAAACATAACAATTCTCAAGGGAACATCACGAAATCAAACAAGTGCAACCTTTCTTCTCCAGACGACAGAGATGCTCCCACTGGCGGGACCGGAAAACCCAAAATGGGGAATCCCCTGAGATGATGAGACCGGGCTTTGACTTCACTGTTTCTCAGGGCTAGACTCCCAGCGACGGTCTCCCTGAGCAGATGCGCCAGACTAAAGAAGCGGCACCATGGCCAAAGGCAGCGACCAGTCAGGCGGAAGCAAGCCACGGCAGCAATCCTCGCAGAAACGAACGCAGTCGGGATCACCCGGTCAGGGTTCAGCTCAAACGGGATTCGAGCTTCGGCAGTTGCTGGGATGGGCAACCCAGCTTTCAGGGATCTCCCTTGAGTTGGGTGTTTGCCTGTTGTTGGGGTATTGGGGAGATCGGTATTGGGGGACAAAACCCTGGCTTCTCATTCTCGGGGGGCTCTTGGGGTTTCTCGTCTCGATGTGGCATCTCTGGAGGATCGTTCAGGCCATTAACGGCCCGTCCGACTCCTCAAGTGGAACTTCCCGTTGAAGTTATTCGCATATCAGGCCGGATTTTCCGTACTGTCCATACTATTAGTGTTGTCGGTTGACGCTCTACTGGTGTGGAATTTTTTCGGAGAGCAGGCTCTTCCAGCAGTGCTGGCAGCAGGAGGTGTTTCACTTCCTGTCGGGATTGTGTTGGCAGCACTGTTTTATGTCTGGGGAACGGAAGCCAGCGTTGTTGTTGTCGGAGCAGTGTTACGAGTTGTGCTGACCCTAGGGTTGGGCTTTCTCGTCGCATGGCTCTTTGGTTACTGGAATCAGCTTTATTTTATGACGCTGGCGATCCTGTATCTCACCAATCTGGTTGTGGAAACCTGGTTGGCGTACGAACAGACCGTCAAGAACTGAAACATCAGTTGGCTTCAGATTCACGTCCGGGATGAATGCGGCATGATGACATTAGCAGCTCATGGAACGTTTCATCACGTCTATGACTTCGCCCACTTCGAACTTCCGTTCGGAATCCATATTCCGATTCCGGTGCTGGGGAACCATGGCTTCACGAAATTCATGTTGCTGCAGATCATTGCGGCACTTCTGACCTACTTCATCTTTCGCGGACTGGTTGCCAGAACGTCAGGGGGCAAGGTTGCTCATGGCTGGTTCTGGAACTTCTGGGAAATGCTGGCTATTTATCTCCGCGATGAACTGGTTCGTCCCGTCATCGGCGATCCAAACGAACATCACGGCGACGGGCACGGCTCACATGGTCAAGATCATAAGGGGCACGGAGAAGCAAGTCTGGCCTATTCCAGCATCGGCGATGCGGCCCATCTGAACCCGCAAGCCATTGTAGATCATGCTGTCAAGTCTCATCCAGCGGATCGGTTCCTGCCGTTTATCTGGTCGTCGTTCTTCTTCATTCTGTTCTGTAATCTGCTGGGGGCACTCCCCTGGGTCGGAGCAGCAACAGGAAACCTGAGCGTGACGGCCGCCCTGGCTGTTGTCGCATTCGGTGCGACGTTTTATTACGGAACACAACAGAACGGCGCGGTCGGTTTCTGGACTCACCTCGTTCCTAAAATCGACGCTCCAGGCGTGCTAAAACCGATACTGATCGGATTATTGTTTGTTATTGAGGTCTTAGGGCTGTTTATCAAGCACACTGTGCTGGCAGTTCGTCTCTTTGCAAATATGATGGGGGGCCACACAGCCCTGGCAGCGATCTTAGGCTTTATTGCAATTGCAGTTGAGTACCAGTTCAATCCGGTCTTGTACGGGATGGTTCTGGGAGGAAGTTTGATTGGTCAGGTTGGTGTCTGGCTGCTGGAGCTTCTGGTAGCGTTCATTCAGGCGTATGTGTTTGTGTTCCTGTCGACCATCTTTATCGCGATGTCGCTGCACGAGCATTGATCTGACTGGCGATTTGTTTTTCGAAAATGGCTTCCGCCTGCGGGCGGCTTCAATGAATTTCAGGTTCAACCGTTTTAATGTGAGGAGTTCTCTAGTGAAGCGTCTTTTTCAAGTCTGCGCGACCACTGCCGCTGCCTTGTTTGTCGTAGCGAATCCAGCTTTGGCTCAGGAAGCCGGTGCTGCTGCTGACGCTGCTGCGACAACCGCAATTTCCCTCGGCCAAGGGCTCCAGGGCCTCGGCCCAACGATTGGTGCCGGTCTGGTTATTATCGGTGCCGGAATGGGGATCGGCAAAATCGGTTCTTCTGCCGCTGAAGGAATTTCCCGTCAGCCAGAAGCTGCCAAGAACATCCAGGGTGCGATGATTCTTGCTGCCGCTCTGATCGAAGGGGTTGCTCTGCTCGCTCTGATCGTTTGCTTCGCGAAATAATTGACTCTGGTGCAGAGTGACATCACCGTTCCAGCGGATCGGTTTGTCGTCTGCAGTTGAGGCAGAAATGCGATGCAGCCGTTGAGAGTTTTGGATAGGTTTCAATACTCAGGCTTCTTGGGTTGATCATGCAGAAAAGTCGAAATCACAGTTGCAAGAAGATCGGGATCGCATTGTTGGCGCTCCTGGCCGGTCTTGTGCTCGGTGTCGACGCGAACGCTGCCGACGCGGATTCACATCATTCACATGAGGTGAAAGCCGCAACGCAGCACCACGATGATCGAGATTTCAATGCACCGCCACTGGCGTTCGAGCCGATGAAGTTCGTCTTCACGCTCGTTCTGTTTGTTGCTTTCCTCTTCTTCATGCGTCCGGCCGTCTGGGAACCATTGATCCAGTCGCTGGGAGCCAGAGAAGGGCGAATTGCTCAGGCCGAACTGGACGCCAAAGCGGTTCGGTTGGAAGTGGAAAAGCTCGCTGCCCAGTCCGAAGCACGACTGGCGGAGGTTCAGCGTGAAGTCGCCGCCTTGCTGGCCAAGGCACGAGTTGATGCGGAAGCCCAGAAGGCGGAAATCATCGCCAAAGCAGATGCCGATGCCCAGCGTATTCGGCAGGCTGCTGTGAACGAGATCGCCCAGGCCAAGTCAGAAGCATTGAGTGAGTTGGAACAGGCATCCGGCAATCAGGTGGCATTGGCAACTGAGCATCTTGCCGGGATTCGGTTTTAGTAGAGTTGCACACCTGCATTGCAGGTCGTGTGGAAGAATCACAGCAGAATGAATCAGGAACCAAAGTAAAAGCGGCTTTCGTTCAGCCGTCTTCCATGTGGAGTTTGGTTCTTAGGATTTCGAATTTGGTTCTTTATTAACGAGTATTTGGATCATGATCATGCGAGTTTCGCAATTCCCTCCAACGTGTGCCCTCATGCTGATGGTGTCGGGAGCAGTGCTTTCCACCGTCGGTGTCGCCCACGGTGCGGAATCTCACGACCATCCTTATTCGATCTGGTCTGACTTGTCCCTGTGGTCTGGAGTCGCGTTTCTCGGATTTGTTTTCGCAATCAAGAAACTGGGGCTTTGGGATTCTCTGGTCAATAACATGGCTCAGAGGGAACAGGCCGAGTCCAAAGCCATCGACATTGCAGAAGGGGACCTTTCCACTGCTCAGTCGCTGTTGAATCAGGCCAAGAAAAAACTCGATACACTGGACAGCCAGATTCGCGAAATTTTTGCGGAAGCCGAGCGAGATTCCGCTTCGACACAAAGCGATATCCTCGCCATTGCCCGGAAGGAGTCTGAAAACTCTGTTCAACGGGCAAAGCTGGATATTGAACGGGTCAAGGATCAGGCTCTCAACGACATCTTTCTGTCACTGGCAGACAAGGTGACCGAGACGGCACAGCAGCGTTTGCAATCAGGTCTGAGTCGTCAGGATCATGACCGGCTGATTCAGGAAGCACTGGAACAGGCGGCCATTCGATAGAAATGCCTGCAAAACCGGTCTGTCTCCGTTTGTGGAACAGAACGTTTTGTTTGCGGTTTCGATTCATTTGAATTCGATCACGAGAAATTTTGACATGGTAGACGCCAACGACACAACCCGATCTGCTCAGGTTCTGGAAGATCCCAGTTCACAGGCAGTCGCGCGCGTCTATGCGAGCGCCTACCTGAACGCCGCTGCCAGCGCAGGGGATGCAGATCCGCTGGAAGAGTTGTCATCGTTTCAGAATGATGTTGTCACAGCTCATCCACAACTGGCGGATATTCTCTCTTCGGAACTGTTCTCCAGTGAACAGAAACTGGGATTGTTAGAGCGCACGATCTTTCCGGTCGCGAGCCCGTTTTTTGCGAACTTCCTGAAGGTGCTGGCCGAGCACGACCGGCTTGCACTCATTCCGCAGATTCTTAACGAAGCCATCGCGGAGCATGAACGCCGCGTCGGCCAGAAG
This sequence comes from Planctomicrobium sp., assembly GCA_035556335.1. GTDB lineage: Bacteria > Planctomycetota > Planctomycetia > Planctomycetales > Planctomycetaceae > Planctomicrobium. The sequence continues at coordinate 9,240 of DATMFC010000107.1, forward strand.
CGGATTCAGGTACGAAGTGCCGTCCCGCTGAGTGACGAACAACTCGGCAATATCAAACAACGACTTCAATCTGCCCTGAACCTGACACCTGTCCTGTTTCCGAGTATTGACCCGGAACTGATTGGGGGTCTGGTGATTCAGGTGGGTGATACCGTCTATGACGGATCATTGAAAACACGACTGAAAAACTTGCGGCAGCGACTGCAAAGGGGATACCTCAATGAAATTCAAAGCGGACGAGATCGCTTCAGTTCTCCAGAAGGAAATTGAAAGCTTTCAGGGGCAGACTCAAACTTCAGAAGTCGGTCGCGTGATTGAAGTCGGTGACGGCATCGCGCGCGCCGTCGGTCTCTCTTCGGCCATGGCCGGGGAGATGGTCGAGTTCTCCAACGGGGTGCGCGGTCTCTGCTTCAACCTGGAAGAAACTTCTGTC
>DATMFC010000108.1:0-2712 GCA_035556335.1 Planctomicrobium sp.
CCAGGATCGCTCGAAGCGATTCGGGGAGAACTCGACAAGTTCGAGCATCCTGAAGTCCGTATCAAGGTGCTGCATCAGGGGGTTGGCGGAGTCAACGAAAGTGACGTGTATCTGGCTTCATCGTCCGGGGCCATTATTATCGCCTTCCACGTTGTTGCCGAAGATCGCGCCGAATCACTGGCTGGCCAGGAAGGTGTCGAGATTCGTCGATACAAGATCATTTACAACGTCACTTCCGATATCCGTCAGGCACTCGAAGGATTGCTGGAACCGGAGAAAGTGGAAGTGGCGACTGGTCGGGCCTTGGTTCTGCGAACCTTCAATATCAGCAAAACCGGAACCGTGGCCGGGTGTCGCGTTCTGAATGGAAGTATTGATCGTTCGAATCGGGTGCATGTGATTCGGGATCAGACGATTCTCAACAACTATGGCATTGCTTCGCTCAAACGAGAGAAAGACGACGCCAAGGAAGTTCGAGAAGGTTACGAATGCGGGATTCGTCTGGATGGGTTCAACGATGTCAAGGAAGGCGACTTGCTTGAAGCGTACAAAATCGAGGAACGGAAACGTTCTCTGGAAGAATGACGGTTTCAGGTATGTCAACAACAAGACGAACAGCAAAGATCGCCGCCGCTGTGCGGCAAGTCGTCAGCAAGGCGATTCTATTTGAGTTGCGCGATCCTCGCGTGACCGGAGTGACCGTACTCAATGTCGAAGTCGCTCCGGATCTGCGAACCGCCAAGGTTTACGTCAGCGTTCTCGGAGATGACAAAGCGGCCAGGCTGTCCCTGCAGGGGCTCAATGCCGCGCGGGGGTGGATTCAATCGAGAATCGTGGATGACCTGGACCTTCGATTAACGCCGGTTCTGTCGTTTGTCATTGATCCCGGAGTGAAGAAGAGTATCGAGATCTCGAAACTGCTGCGGGAAATCAATCCCTCTTCAGAGGAACTGCAAGCGGAGGAAGCTGATTCCAGCGACGATGAGGAAACTGATGAGGAATCAGTGACCGAAACGGATTCCGTGGAAGACGCGCCTGAAGAAGGGGAGATGGAAGACCAGCCTGAATCGGAAAACCCGACCTGACTCGTGTTGCGTCAGCATTCAAAATTCGGGTGGAAGAATCGAAACGGGAGCGGCCAACGAGCTGCGGAACATGTGAGACAACCCCAAGTTTGAAGCCTGACAAGGCACTCGTGCTGAATTTTGTTTCCTTCTCCACTTCCGTCAGGGGAATACAGAGAAGACTGGACATTTAACCGGACAGACCGCCGGGAGACGTTGATGCCTGCCAAATCCCTCAAGGCAGCTGACAAGCAGACGATTCTGAAAAAACTTGTCACCGAAATGAAGAAGCGTTATGGCGGATCGATTCCTAAACAGAATCGTTCGGTCTTTGAAACGCTGTTGTTTGCTGCCTGCCTGGAAGATGTCGGGTACGAGCAGGCGGAAGCCGCTTATACACGGCTGCTGGATGGCTTTTTCGATCTCAACGAGATTCGGGTCAGTTCCGTCAACGAGATCGAACAGGCACTCGGAGAAATTGAATACTCTGACTGGAAGGCGATGCGAATCCGGGAGGCGCTGCAGTTCGTCTTTGAAAAGCATTATTCCTTCGATCTGGAACAGCTCAAGCGAAAAACTCAGGAACAGGCCCAGAAAGAACTGGTTCAGATTCCTCATCAAACTGCGTTCATCCGGGCTTATGGAATTCAGCACTCGCTGGCCGCTCACCTGATTCCCGTTGATACCCGAATTCACCAGTTACTGGTCTGGCTGGGATTGGCGGAGGAAGGTTCGGATGCAGAGGCAGTCGGGGATGACCTGAAGTCGGGAGTGAAGAAGACGGATGCTCCGTTGTTGTGCTATCTGTTGAAGTGCACATCGACTGATCCTGAACTGAAGGGACACTTCTCCGATGGTCCGGTTCCTGGGGAAACCGATCCGTTTACCGCAGCCCAGCGGCTTGTTGATCTGTTCAAGAATCCCAAGAAGAAGCGTAAGCCCGCTAAGCCGGTTCCTGTAAAAGCCTCCGAAAAACATACGGAGAAAGGGGCTGGGAAAGTCGCGGAGAAGGCCACAGAAAAACCGGTCCCTGCCGGGAAGGCCGTCAGTCGGAAAAAGCCTGAGAAGAAGGTGACCGCCAACCGCGCGGTGGCCTCCAAGACCGCTCCCGCTTCCAGTCGGAAAGTGACGAAGAAGGTGCCGCCAAAGAAGGTCAACCGAAGCGGAAAGAAATAACGCTTTCTTGTGGATGACGCTGACGAATTTCCGGAATCGCTGTTGACCTGATGTCGACATCGCGCGACACTCTCCTACATTCGCCGAAACATGGATGTTTTTCGTCGGCCCTGGCCCTATTGGAGAGAGCGATGACGCTGTTGGATCTTCGTCGTCGGGGAGAATATTTTGCGTTTCGAGCGTTCGCCTGTGTGATTGAAGTTCTCAATCCCCGGCAGACGAAGCGACTGGCCTGCGCATTGGCCTGGGTCTTTGTCACCCTTTTGCCGCGAAGTCTCACGCGGTACGACATCGCTGTCGACAATATCTCAAAAGCGTATGGGGACGAACTGACGCCGGCTCAGGTGCATGAAATCATCCATAAGATGTGGATACACCTGTTTCGGATGGTGGCGGAAATTATTCAGTTTCCTCGAAAATTCCGCCGGGTGAACTGCCGCGACGTTGTCGTCTTTCGGAACCGGGCGGTTTG